>NZ_CALKTQ010000082.1 GCF_937997465.1 uncultured Campylobacter sp.
CCGACCAGGTAGCTCCCGTCGTAAAATTTAAATCCGCCTCGTCTAAAGAAAAAATACTGCGCCTTATCGCCTTTTGTTCAAATTTGAAGTCCAATTTTGTAAAAATCTGTTTTTAAATTTTACCCACCGAGACCCTCATCTTGAAAATATAATTTTAAACCTGCGACGCTTTGCGTTAGCAAAGCTATGTCGCCACCCTTAACTTCGCTCCGCTCGTTACGAGACGGTAACAAGTTACCCCTACGAAGAAAAGCGTCGTAGGGGGGGATTAAAGGGGGTGGGGAGCTCTTTTGCTTCGCTACGCTCGCAACTGCAAAGCAGAGCGCAATTTAAGCCCCACCCCCTTTACAACAAAGTAAAAAACAACCTTAAACGGTTGTTTTTTACACAAGAAAACCAAACTCGCAGTGTTAAATTTAATCAAGTCAAATTTAACACCCTAAAGGCGCAGGTCTGGGTGCATAAAATTTATAAATTTAATCCCAAATTTACTGCTCGCCAAAATCCTTGCCAAAATCATCTATCTGGTTTAAATCCATCGGTTTTAGCTGATTTTTATTTCCTCTTAGTATATCCTCGACCTGCTCTTTTTGCGATCTTTTTGAGCCTGTAGTTTTGACGTTTTTTAGCGCTTCAAGTAGCTCTTCGATATTTGGTTCGCGCACGGTTTTTAGCGAGATGATGAGCACTTCGTCGATATCGATCGAGTGCTTTTTGGCGGTGTATTTAACAAGAGTTTCTTTAAATTTTTCCTTACCCAGCGAGGTTAGCAGATCCTCGACATAAAAGCTACCGATAACGACGTTTAGCGCGTCAAGCACATACGCTTCATTATCCGCGACGTCTCGCCCCTCTAGACGCAGGCTCACGCTTACTTTTTTGATCGAGCTTTTAGCGTCTCTGGAGTATAGATCGGTTTCAAAGTTATCTATATTTAGCGTCTCGGCAAGGGCCATAACCGCGGCAAGAGCCAGCGCAAAAATCTTTTTCATACGTCTTCCTTAATGTTTTCAAATTTGTTTTCAAGATAGAATTTCTCGACCTCTTCGTCTATTTTAACGACGCTTTGCAAATACTCTCTAAACGGCCGACTCTTGCCGTAAAATATCCTCAGCTTTTTTGGATCGATCGCCCTCGAGAGTGCGACGTAGAGCTGCCCGTTGGCAAAGATATGATTTAGATCGCACACTAAATTTTCGATGCTCATGCCTTGGGATTTGTGGATCGTGATCGCGTAGGCTAGCTTTAGCGGAAACTGCGTCAAAGACGCTCTCGCGCGCTCCTCGAGATGCTCGCCCGCCATCACAAACTCGCTCATGTCAAATCTCGCGCGCTCCACCTCGACGATCTCACCGTTAGCTTTTTGCACTATGACGCTTTTTATCTCGCCGTTTTCTTTTAAAATTTGCATTATCTGTCCGCGCTCGCCGTTATAATACTCGCCCCATTTATTTACGGTAAATATAACTTTCGCTCCGATTTTTATGTTTAAAATTTCAGGCGCGTAGAGGTTTGCGATCCAGCGATCCAGCGCGTTTTCGTTCAAATTTTCATCGTAAATTTCCACTAGCGCCTCGGCTCTTTCAAGCGGCGCTGGCAGTTTAGAGAGCATCTTGTTATTTAGCTCGTCAGCTTCGTAATTTCGTCCAAAAAGCACGCTCGTGTCGTCATCCACCTGTACGCTTGGCACGCGTAAATTTTCGATATAGCTAAACACCTCTTCGCTCAGTCGCCCGACGCGAAGCATAGATAAGATATCGTAAAATTTTTTATCTTTCGTGCGTTTTGAGACGACTAGTTCGATATTTTTAAACTCAAATTCATGCCACGAGCTAGAATTAAAAGCATAAAGAAATTTAAACAGCGAGTTGCCGTCATCGCCGTTTTTTCGTACGGGCGGTAGCTGGTAAAAGTCGCCCACGAGCATCACACGCCCGACGAATCGCGAGCTCATCAAGCGGTAATAAATCATATCCATCAGCCCCGCACTGATCATCGAGATCTCGTCTATCACGATGAGATCGCAGACGTCGAGCATCTTTTTTAGTTCGCCGAGCTTTCCGCGCTGTTTGCGGTCGTAGCCGCGCAGCTCCTCGAGGTTTGAGCAAATGCCGAATTTAAAAAAACTATGTACGCTCACTCCGCCGACGTTTACCGCTGCGATGCCGGTGCTGCCCAGCACCACGACGTTTTTTAGCTCGCTTTTATAGTGCTTGATGACCGCTTGCGTGAGGTGGCTTTTGCCTACTCCGCCGCGCCCGGTGAGAAAAACATTTGATTTTTTTAATATTTCTAAGAGCTGATTTAGCACAAATTTCCCTAACTTTTTGTAAAATTATAGCTTATTTTTAAGGAGTGAGATTGAAAATTAATAAATTTATGCTTTCTACGGCAGTAGCGTTAGTAATGCTAGGCGGTTGCGCATCGTCAAAAGATGCCACTAGTGCGGTAAATTTACCCGATCAAGGCGCCAATACAGCGTCGGCATACGATATGCCCGAGGAGAGCGCGGACGAAAATTTAGGCCACATCAGCTATCTAAAATTTGACGTCGATCAAAATGTAAATGCGTTGCCGATACTGCCTTTTGAGGCTCAAAGTAGCGGCCAGACACTGCTACAAAAACGCTTTAACTCGCTTGATCTAAGAGCGCCTTCAACCACCGCAAAAGATGCGTTTTGGGCTCTGGACTACTATAAAAATACGGCAAAAAGGCAGTATTATTTCTCAAATATGCGCAAAATCCCGAACGAATGGTTTGAAAAGGTGCGTAAAAACGCTAGCGTAGAGAGCTTCGGTAAAGTCTCTCTACCTGCGATAACGACGGCAAATACTAGCCTGCGAAATGTACCGACCGACGAGGCCATACTCTATAATCCGGCACGTGCCGGCGAGGGACTACCGTTTGATTACGCCCAACTATCTTTCGTCTCTATCGGCTATCCGCTTTACGTTTCGCACTTTTCGGCCGACGGCGCGTGGGCGTTTGTGGGTAGCGACGCTGCATGGGCCTGGGTGAAATCGACCGAAATCAAAATTTTAAACGCAGACGCCGTGAGGGAGCTAAAAAACTCTAAATTTTTAAGCGTTATAAAAGATGAAGAGCCAGTATATGATAAAAACGGTAATTTTTTATTTTACGGGCGTATAGGCGCGATTTTGCCGTTTCAAAGCGAGGATCAGTTTAAATTTTACGGCAAAATCCAGACCCAAAGCGGGCTAAGAAACTACGAGATCTCAAAACAAAGCGCAAGCCGCTTTCCGCTTAAATTTAGCGACGAAAACGTAAGAACGCTGGCATCATCGTTGCTCGGGCAAAGCTACGGCTGGGGCGGGTTTGGCGGCAAGCGCGACTGCTCGCTGTTTTTGCAGGATTTTCTCGGTAGCTTTGGCGTGTGGCTGCCGCGAAACTCAAAGGCGCAAGGCCAAATCGGCAAGGTCGTGAGCCTAGCAAATTTAAGCGCGGAAGAAAAACTACGCGTCATAAAAACGCAAGCAGTGCCGTATAGAACGCTATTTCACATGAACGGGCATATCATGCTTTATGCGGGTATGCGCGGCGACGAACCGCTCGCCGTGCACGATGTCTGGGGTATCCGCACGAAAGATAACGGCAGAGCCATGATCGGCGGCATAGCGATCACGACGCTAAAAATCGGCTCGGACGTCTCAGACATCGATCCAAAACGTTTGCTGGTTTCGCGGATAAACTCCATGAATACCTTTGAAGTGGCTAGCGGCGAGGAGGCGTCGCGCGCGAAAAAATCGGCGATCGAAAAAGCTTATGGCGTGAAAATCGTCGGCAATGAGGTGATTTTCGCTGACGGCAGCAAAATTAAATTTGACGACGGCGAGACAAAAGACACGGCGCATCTACTAAACCTTGCCGACGTCGAGGATACTTTTGCGCAGCCTTATCCATTATTTAAGCCTCTAGTGCTACCTAGCAATGACGCGGGCAGATACCGAAGCTACGAGCTTTTAGATAAAATTTACGGCGCGAATGAGGCGGAAGTGAAGACAAATTTAACCGACGTCGTTTGGCTAAAAAATCACGGCGGCAAAACGCTTAAATTTAACTCCAAAAACGGCGCGGCAACCGCCTTGCAAGCCGTCTCAAACGAGCTTGACGCGCTGGCCCTGCAAAAGCCCGAGCTACTAAAATTTCTCGATAACCCGTCTGGCACGTTTAACTGGCGCGTGATCGAAGGTACAAAGCGCAAGAGCTCCCACTCCTACGGCATCGCGATCGACATAAATACCGACAAGAGCGACTACTGGCGCTGGAGCAAGGACGGCCGCTACCGCAATCAAATCCCCGAGGAGATCGTGCGCGTTTTTGAAAAACACGGCTTTATCTGGGGTGGGCGCTGGGTGAGCTTTGATACGATGCACTTCGAGTATAGACCGGAATTTGGGCATCTAAGATAAATTTGATGCGGTTTTGACGATAAATTTGGTCAAATTCGGCTTGAATTTATCGTTATTTTTTGGCTGGTAGCGAGGCGTCGCAGACCGTAAATTTAAGCTACAATCAAGAAGGCGCGAATAAATTTTGCTTTGCCGCTTTTTGGCGTAAAATTTAAGGCAGACGACATGAAAAATCTATCGCCTCTGTGGCAAATTTGAGCTAAACCGGACTTAAATTTGCCGTCAAATTCGGCTAAATTTTTAGTAAAAGCTGGATTAAATTTGGCGGTTTGATTTCGGTAAGCATGGCATTTCTGCGTTTCCGTGTTTTTGATATTCGGCGAAAATTTGCAAGCGATTGCGAGAGGCTCGCCACCCTTTTTGCGGTTTGTTAAATTTAGCTTTGGTATGGGCTGGGCGGTTAAATTTGACGCCGAAACGACGCGGTATTGGTTTAGCCTACGTTTTATAGTTCGTAAATTTTGCGCAAGCCAGACGGACGACGATAAAATTTGACCTGCCATTTTTTAAATTTAGGGCGGCGATTTGCCGTTTTGCCGTCGTCGATATTTTTACCGTTTTTACAAATTTTACGCCGCTTGCAAATTTGCTTCCATTCTTGTCGTTTGTTTTATGGCTACGTTTTGCTTGCCAAATTTGGCTACAATTTGATTATACCAAGCCTAAAAGCTCCGAAAATCTTACCGGAAAATTTAGATAAAATTTCAAGCGGTAAATTTTTCAAAGTAGCGCTAGAAATTTGATACGCACAAATTTATAACATCTTTTGCGCCGCTAGCTAGCAGCATAAACCAAATTTTACTAACAAACTAGAGATGTTAAATTTCACCGCCTTATATTACTGCGATCTCGATACTTTTACTTATAAATGCCTCTTGCAGCTCGCTCTCAAACATCCGCTTGATCTCGCTTCCAAGTACGTAGTTGCCATCTCGCTAGGGGCGGCAGATCACGTTGCCTTCTTCTCCTTTGCTTAGGCAGACGCAGTTAAAATAGCTCTTGTCCGAAGCGTTGTCCGATATAAGGTAAACAAGCCCGTTTTCGGGGATAAAATTTCCCTCTGCAAGCCCGCGCGCTGTCGGCATTATCCTAATCGCCGCCCCGGCGTAAAATTTCGCGCCGTCCGTTATATCTTTAAGGCTTATCCACTCGGCCATTTTCTGCCTCTTTTTCTAAATTTAGCTCCACGAGCGCACTCTCGCCAACTACCCGAACGCCAAGTTTTTTTAGCGCCGCTGCGGTTATCCCGTCGCCGCTAACGATCCGCCCGGTAAAGCTTCCGTCGTAAATCCATCCGCTTCCGCAGCTTGGGCTTCGCTCTTTTAAAACCGCGATTTTACAGCTGTTTTCGCGGGCAATATCGGCGCAAATTTGAGCACCCAAAACAAACTCCCGCGTAACGTCGCGGCCGCTAAATTTGGTTAAAACCCGTCCCTTTGAGCAAATTTCGGCAGGTTCGCGCGGGGTCGTTAGTCCGCCCATACTCTCCGGACAAACGGCGATTAGCTCGTAAATTTGTCTAAGTTTGGCAAGCTCGCCCGCGCAAATCGCGTCTGCGTTATTGCCGCCGTTATATTTGCAGTTTTCGCCGAGCAAACAGGCGCTGATTAAAATTTTGGGTTTATTTTTCATAGTTAGTTCCGAAATTTGATGGCAGGCAGGCGTTTTTAGCTCAAATTTACTAACGCTTCGGACGGCAAATTTAAATGCATTCGTCAAATTTAGCCGAATTTGAGCCGACTCTCGCAAATATAAGGTCGACCCGAAACATCAAATTTTAGCCTAAAGCCCGGCCTCTTTTTTGATTCTATCTATATACATTTGCCTTAGCATAGGCACGTATTTACCGACTTTGCCGCCGCTTATCGGCTTGCCGTCAGCCTTGACGACGGGCAGTAGCGGCAGCGTCGCAGCCGATATAAACACTTCGTCGGCATCGTAAACGTCCTGCATCGTAAACGGTCGCTGCCTGATCTCAAGCCCCGCCTTTTCGGCAAAACCTAAAATCACCTTGCGGCGAATGCCCGGCAAAATTTCGTTTGAGAGCGGTTTGGTTATCAGGACGTTATCTTTTATGATAAATGCAGACGAGCTAGTCGCCTCGGTAACAAAGCCGTTTTCGACCATGAATCCCTCGTAGGCGCCGGCTTTTACAGCCTGTTCTTTGGCGTAGCACTGAGCCAAAAGTGAGATGGACTTGATGTCGCGGCGCTTCCAGCGAATATCCTCGACGCTAACAACCTCGATGCCAGTTGTGGCGTCGGGGTTTGCGACGATATCTTTTTCGTAGCAAAATACGAAACAAGTCGGCTTTAGGCCTTTTATAAATTTAAAATCCCTATCGGCGACGCCGCGAGTGATCTGCATATAAACGCCGCCTTCTTTTAGGTTGTTCCGCCAGACTACTTCCTCTAAAACGCCCTGAAAATCGCTCTTTGAAAGCGGCAAGCTTAGCTCGATCGCAGCCAGGCTTCTCTCAAATCTCTCCCAAAAATCCTCCCTATCCACGAGCCGTCCGTTTAGCACAGGCACCACCTCGTAGATGCCATCGCCAAAGATAAATCCGCGGTCAAATGCGCTAACCTTAGCCGCTGCTGCGTCTATAAATTCGCCGTTTAGATATACTATTCCGTTCATTTTTTCTCCTTAAAATTTAAGTAATTTTAGCTCAAATACTCTTAAAAAGCGTTGCTTTAAGGCCAAATTTTAGCTTGGATTACGAAGTTTTTGCTATAATTGAGGCTAAATTTAAGGATAATCATAAATATGAAAAATAACGCGCTAAAAAATTTGATCCTAGAAAATATCTTTGTTATCTCGAAGCAACCCGTGCTGTTTCGCGATCTACTCGAGGCAAATTGCCTTTTTAACGAAGGCATGTTGGTAGATCCTGCTAAGCTAAATTTTAAATTTCGCTACGCAAGAACTTACCTAGTTTACGGGCTTTTGTGCTTTGTCGTGTTTTTTATTTTACTGCTTTTGACGCATCATATTTTTACCAAGCTTGACTTTCACCTCTCGATCGTTAGCGCCGTGGCGGGCACATCGGCTGTTTTTATCGGGTTTGATATGTTTAAAATTTGGGCGAGAAAAGCCGTAAGCAAAGAGCTCATAAAAAAGGCTTGGAGCGTGCATTTTCCGTATTTTAGCTACGAAAAATACTCCACAAAAGTCGAGATGATCTACAACGAAGCGGTAAAAAACGAAATCCCGCGCAAGGACTTGGAGCAATACGTCCTAGAGCGCCTAGTCGCGCAGTCTGAGGCCGGGATTTAGTTATTGCAAAATAAGCGGGTCTAAAATTTGATTTTTGTATTTC
>NZ_CALKTQ010000083.1 GCF_937997465.1 uncultured Campylobacter sp.
TGCGGGCGTTTGAGAGCGTCGGAGTAGCGAGCATGACTTCAAATTTAGATATGAGGTCGTAAAATTTCTTTGCCCAGCCTTGGCAGTCTAGTTCGTTTTGCGCGAGGAACATCGCGATCGCCATAAACATCTGCTGCGGTAGCTCGATCGGCGCGCCGCTGCGGTCTTTGATGAGGTAGCGGTCGTATAGCGTCTTGATACCAAGATAGGCAAACTGTAAGTCGCGCTCTGGCCTGATGTAGTCGTTTAGGTCGTCCAGGTCGTATTTTTCTTTTAGTCCAGGGATTATACGGCCTGCTTTTTCGCCCTTTTGCAGATAGTCGCGTAGGTGGTTGTAGCCGCTAAAGCCCGTGACCTTGTGATAAAGGTCGTATAGAAATAGCCTTGCCGCGACGAAGGTCCAGTTCGGGCGATCGATGTCGATTTTTTCGACAGCTGTTTTGATGAGGGTTTGCTGGATCTCCTCGGTCGTTATCATATCGCGAAACTGAATTTTCGCGTCCACCTCAAGCTCGCTTAGGCTTACGTTTGCCAGCCCTGCAACCGCCTCGCTCGTGTATTTTTTAATCTTGCTTACGTCAAGCTCTTCCGTGCGTCCGTTTCGTTTTAGTACTTTCATTAAATTTCGCCCTGCTTTCCGAATACTCTCGCGAAAATCCCATCCACGTGCCTGGCGTAATACGCATAATCAAAGCACTCTTTTATTTCGGCTTCGCCCAGGCTTGCGCGTAGCTCCTCGTCGGCGAGCAAATTTTGTAAAAACAGGCTCTCGCCGTTTTCGTTTATCGCCTTTTTGCCTTCTTGCAGATCCGCCCAGACCTTCATCGCGTTGCGCTGTACGATCTTGTACGCGTCTTCGCGCGAAATCCCGCGTTGCGGAAGCTGCAGAAGCACGCGCTGAGAAAATACTAGCCCACCGGTCAAATTTAGATTTTTCATCATATTTTCCGGATAAACTACCAAATTTGCGATCAAATTCGTAATGCGCGCTAGCATGAAATCAGCCGTGATGAAGGCGTCCGGTAGGATAAATCGCTCGACCGAGCTGTGGCTGATGTCGCGTTCGTGCCAGAGTGCGACGTTTTCGAGCGCGGGCGTCACGTATGAGCGCAGCATCCTGCAAAGGCCGGTGATATTTTCGCTAAGCACGGGATTGCGCTTGTGCGGCATCGCGCTGGAGCCCTTTTGACCGGGGCTGAAGTACTCCTCGGCCTCATAAACCTCCGTCCTTTGGAAGTGACGTACGGCGACGGCGATCTTTTCGCAGGTGGCGGCTAGCACGGCGATAGCGCTGATGACGTGGGCGTAGCGGTCGCGCTGGATGACCTGATTTGACGCGGGAGCAGGTTTTAGACCAAGCTCAGCGCAGGTTAGCTCCTCAAACTCGAGCGGTGCGTGAGCGAAATTTCCCATCGCGCCGCTTAGTTTGCCGTAGGCGGCGACCTCTTTTGCGTCTTGCAGCAGCTTCAGCGCGCGCGCGACCTCGTCGTACCAGACCGCAAGCACGAGTCCGAAGGTGATCGGCTCGCCGTGGATACCGTGGCTGCGACCGACCATCATCGTGTTTTTGTGCTCCTGCGCTCTGGTTTTGATCGCGCTCATGAGGCCTTTTACGTCCTCTATGATAAGCTCCATGCTACTTTTGATCTGAAGTGCGACAGCGGTGTCGATGCAATCTGAGCTAGTCATGCCGTAGTGCACGAAGCGACTCTCCTCGCCCAGACTCTCGCTCACGCTCGTTAGAAACGCGATCACGTCGTGTTTGGTCGTCTTTTCGATCTCGTCGATGCGCGCTACGTCAAATTTTGCATTTTTGCAAATTTTCTCGCAGTCCGCATCGCTGATAAAGCCCAGCTTATTCCACGCTTTGACCGCAGCCTTTTCGACCTCCAGCCACGCACCATATTTTGCCTGCATATCCCACTTTTGCGCCATCTGTTCGCGCGAATATCTTTCTACCATCTTTAGCCTTTTTTATGCGAATTTTTGTATAATTTTTTAAGGAAAGATTATATAAAAACTGGGCTGAAATCGCGGTTAGTATCCGCTAAATTTGCCCTTAAATTTTAGATTTAAAGAGTGAAAATTGCCTTATATTCATAAATTTATTGCGCATGCCCAGGGGCAAAAAGCGTATGAATTTTTACTGCAAAATGGCTATAAAATGCGCGAAGCCCAGCGGCTCATCGACAAAGGCCGGCTTACCTGCGACGGCGCGGTCGTCGGTGAAAAAAATGCCTTGCTAAGTGGCGAAATTTGCCTGATAGATTATGAGACGAATCCGCGCGGGCTAAAGCCGATTTTTGAGTGCGATAAATTTGCGGTTTTTGATAAACCCAGCGGCGTGCTCAGTCACCCAAACGGCAGGCACTGCGAGTACTCACTAAATGACGAAATTTGGTCGCTCTACGGCCACGAGGCGTCGGTCGCGCACCGTCTAGACTGTGAAACGAGCGGACTCATCGTCGTTGGCAAAGACAAAAATGCAGTCGTAAATTTGAAAAAACTTTTTGAAAATCGGCAGGTTTATAAAAGTTACGTTGCGCTCGTGCACGGAAAAATAAGCGAAAATTTGCGTATCGAAGCGAATATGGATCTAGCAAACGACTATGACGACGTGAAAATGCGAATGCGAATTTGCGAGGACGGTAAAAGCGCAGTTACGGAGATTTTGCCGATAGAGTATTTTGCCGACATCGATGCGACGCTGGTTCGAGCCGTACCGCTCACGGGCAGGCAGCATCAAATTCGCTTACATTTGTTCCACGTGGAACATAAGATTTTAGGCGAACCGCTCTACGGCCTATCTCGACCGCAAATCGAGAAAATTTTAGATAAAGAGATGAGCGAAAGCGAGCGAATTTTGACAACCGGCGCTCCCAGACTGCTACTACATTCTGATGAAATTTGCTTTAAATTTGACGGCGTAGAATACAAAATAAAATCAGAATTTGATGCGAAAGATGAATTTTATAAACTTGTAAAGCACGGATAGATTTTGAGCCGATTTGCTAGGCCATTTTTTATTTATATTAGGAAGCTTTATAAAATATGACAGCATAAAGACGGTAAATTTTAGATATGTAACATCCGCTAGCGATAGCATCAAATACAAAACGATGCCATAAAATTTAACTACTATTGGGCATGATTCGCCCCACAAAAAAAGTGTTTTATTTCGGCTATACAGCATTGCGCGCTTGTTCGTTTGTTTGGCAACCCTGCTCTACTTCGCTTTTAGTAAAAGATGTAAGGGGTAAACTAACGTAATTTTCGTTAGTAAATTTGTCCTTGTTAGTTAACGTGCGGTTAAATTTAGACGGCTGGAAACGGGTTTTAGTACCGATTTTTGGTGCTATCTTTACGGCTTTGTTTATAGCGCTTATGTATAACGGGGGCGATAAGCGAATTTTTAGCTATGTTATCTTTATCGCAAACACCTTTTTGTACCCATACTCTCGCTTTGTTTATGAAAGTATCGTAGGCTTCATATTTAGCAAAAACGTCTTTTTTGCAAATGTACTTTTTATTCACCGCTAAATTTATCACAATGCTTATTTGTTGGAGTTTTGCAGTTTTTATCGCGCCGCTGGGGCTTTTATATTTATACTTTTATCACACGAAAAATAAAACCTTTGACGAGTAAAAATCAATTTGCGCGCGGCGGCTGGGCAAATTTATAGCCAAGGGTTAAAAGCCGAATGCCGTCTCGCCGCTGCCGATTTTTACGACTTTGCCGCTTTGCGTCATAACGCCTAGGCCGTGCTCCATATCCCATGAGCAGCTAAATTCAAAGCCTATTTTTGCGGTTTTACCGCTAAGTAAAATATAGATATTTTGTAGCTCCAAAAGCCTACCAAGCTCGTGCTGCGCGCAGATATTTGGCATAAAATCATTCTTTGTCTCGCTCGGATAGTCGTAAATTTCTTGCCATTTTGGATAATTATTGAAAATCTCGGTAAGAATTTCATTTAAAATTTCCTCCTGATTTTGCCTTAAAAAATAAACTGCATTTGAGTGCGTGCGGCTTGGCTCGTATACCTCATCGCCTTTTTTGTTTAGAAACGTGCAATAAAATTTTGCCTCTTGCTCTAAAATTTTGCCGTAACGCTCGAGTTCTATCTCAAATCCGAAATCATCAAATTCATCTTCATCATACTCTTCTTCTATAAATTCAGGCAAAATTTCAGGATTTACAAGATAATCTTTAAAAAATTTAGCGATGCGTTCGTCTCCGGCAAAGACATAGTCCCTGTCCGCGTCGTAGCTTTTTTGCAGATATTTTAGCGCTGCTTCTTTTTGACCGCAGGCTAGACAGCGCTCGCCTCTATAATAGTCTTTTACGTAGGAGGGGCTATCTTTTGCCTTATTGCACTTATACATCTCATCGATCCAGCGCAGGACGTTGGCGCAGTCTTTCAGCTCTTCGTATTCGCTTATCATGCGGTGCGCGTAGATGTACGCATCGTAGATTTTGTACTTTTCCTCGTCTGCTTCCGCCCATTTTGTTTCTATGAAATTTATGATCTGTGCTTTGGTTATCGTTGATTTTTTAAGTAGCGATTTGCTTAAAAATACGTCGATTTCGTCCATTATTTTTTGCGCGTTCATTGTTACTCCGTTATAAATTTCCTACTGATCTGCCTTATGATCTGAAAATAATCGCCGAATTTTTCCTCGACTTTTTTGAAGTTTTTTATCTTATACATATCCTTTTTGTCGCGATGACAGAGCATCAGATAGGTCGTAAAGTGTAAAATATCTAAAATTTCGGCCCTTAAATTTTTATCTTCTATCTCGTTTTCTAGGCAGATTTTTAGGATTTTTTGAAAATTTTCTTATCAATATAGCAAAAATCATAGAGCAAGAATGCTATATCATCGGTCGTGTTTGTCATAAAAAGCCGTCTTTATGATTAGTCCGAGCCCTAAAAAAACCACTATACAGACGAAAACTATCTGGGATATATCAAGTAGCGTCATTTTGCCGTCTTGGCTAGCGTTTTGCCATTTGTTTGATTGTCGCGCTCTTTTAGCTGTCCGCACGCTGCGCTGATATCTAGCCCCTTGCTCTGCCTGATGGTGCAGGTCACGCCGTGATCGCGCAGATACGTCTGAAATGCCTCCATATCGGCTGTGTTTGGACGTCCGTATTCGCTACCATCGTGTGGATTAAAGTAGATCAAATTTACTTTTGCTTTGATGCCGTGCAGCAGCGAAACGAGCTTTTTAGCATCTTTTATGCCGTCGTTCATGTCTTTTATGACGAGATACTCAAACATCACTCGCTTGCGCATATCGATCGGAAAGCCCCTCACGGCCTCCATAACGGACTCGATTTTGTAGGCGTTATTTATAGGCATCAATTTGCTGCGAAGCTCGTTAGTAACGGCGTGCAAAGATATCGCTAACAGCACGCCCAGATCCATCTCGCCGAGCTTTTTTATCTGGCTACCTAGCCCGCTCGTACTAACGGTCTGGCGGCGCGGCGCGATAGCTAACCCGTCGTTTTCTTTTAAAATTTTTATAGCTTTACTAACGTTTTCTAGGTTGTCAAGCGGCTCGCCCATGCCCATATATACGACGTTTACGCGGCGCTCGTAGGGGATTTTATTTTCTCTTTTTATCCACAAAATTTGCCCCACTATTTCGCCTGGCGTTAGGTTTCTCGTTAGTCCGCTCTTGCCGGTTAGACAAAACGAACAGCCCATGCGGCAGCCTACCTGCGAGCTAACACAGATGGTATAACGAGCATGGCGCGCTACCTCGCCATTTTCGTCGCTGAGCTCCTCTTTCATCGGTAGCAACACGCTTTCGATGCGCAGCCCGTCTTTGAGCTCGAAAAGATACTTTATAGAGCCGTCGGCGCTCTGCTCAAATTTGACGCACTTTAGCGGATCAAGGTAAAACTCCTGTGCTAAATTTGCACGCAAATCCTTTGGCAAATTTAGCATTTCATCAAAACTGGTTGCGTTTTTCTTGTATAGCCATTCGAAAATTTGCTTAGCGCGAAACGGCGGCGAGAGCTGCTCTTTTAGCTCGTCTAATGTAAAATCAAGCAAATTTTTCAAATGATTTCCTTTTGTTTTAGGTATTTTTCGAGCTCTTTTTTTGCTTGCTCGTGGTTTTTGATAAAGTCTGCGTGTGCGTTTTTGTCACAGAAATTCGTTGCTACAAATATACCGTAAGCCGGGATTTGAAATTTTTGCGCGACTTTGAGGACGGCAAAAAATTCCATATTTTCTAAAAAATATCCGCGCGCAAAAAGCTCGTGAGCTAAATTTTGATCTATTGTGATGAAATTTGAGGAATTTACTTTGCATGTTCCACGTGGAACAATAGAAGCGATTCCACTCTCTATCGGCAAATAACTTTTGTTTTCTAGGCTTGAAATTTCGATATTTGCTGCGACTGAGCTCTCGTAAATTTTAAAAATTTCCCCCTCTTTATAAAGTCCCGCCGAGCCTATAAAAATGATTTCTCTCGGTAGTGCGTTTAAAATTTTATCTGGGTTTTGGGAGGATTTCGCGCTTTGCAAAATGGGCGAATCTATCAAATTTAGTCTTTCATCAAACTGTCCATTGGCCATCAAATTTTGCTCGTATCTACCGCAGCTATCAACCATAGCTCGCTTTTGCAAAAGCGCCGTCAAATTTATGCTCATATCTACTAGCCCCACGCCCATAGGTAGCGCGAAAGGAAATATCTCGTTTCGCCCCGCTGAAATAATCACACTCTGGCCTTTTGCGCACTAAATTTGAGTTTAAATTTCACAGTCTGGCCTCGATGCCGTTTTGTCTGAGGTATGTTTTAAGCGCCCTAATCTCAATTTCTCTAAAGTGAAAAATAGATGCCGCTAGACACGCGTCCGCACCCGCTAAAAATGCGTCCTTAAAGTGCTCCATTTTGCCCGCACCGCCGCTTGCGATGACGGGGATATCAAGCGCGCTGAAAATTCGCGTCAAATTTAGCTCAAAGCCGTTTTTAACGCCGTCGCAGTCCATCGACGTGAGTAAAATCTCGCCCGCACCGCGCTCCTGTGCTTCTTTTGCCCACGCTAGAGCGTCCTTGCCCGTATCTAGCCTGCCGCCATTTATAAAAACGCTGTAACTCTCGCCTATTCTTTTTGCGTCGATCGCGACTACGACGCACTGCGAGCCGAATTTATTCGCCGCTTCGTCTATCAAATTTGGATTTTTTATCGCGGCTGAGTTGAGGCTGATTT
>NZ_CALKTQ010000084.1 GCF_937997465.1 uncultured Campylobacter sp.
TCGCGTTTTCGCTCTCGCCTCGCACCTCGCCAAATCGCAGCGAGTTCATATTCGCCACGACTCGCGCGCCCATCGTAAATACGTCGCGCAGTATCCCGCCAACGCCCGTCGCCGCGCCCTGAAAAGGCTCGATGAAGCTTGGGTGATTGTGGCTTTCCATCTTAAACACCGCCGCGACGCCGCCTCCGACGTCGATGACGCCCGCATTCTCGCCCGGCCCCTGAATCACCCACGGCGCCTTGGTCGGGAAGCCGTTTAGGTACTTTTTACTCGACTTGTAGCTGCAGTGCTCGCTCCACATCGCGGAAAATATCCCAAGCTCGAGCAAATTTGGCTCTCTGCCTAGGATCTTTAGGATCTCCTCATACTCTTGATCGCTGATTTTGTGCGCTTTTACGGTAGCTTTGTCCATTTTTAGCCTTTAAAAAATTTTGGTTGATTTTACTTAAATTCGCATAAAAACTTGATAAACCAAAGGAGTGAGAGCGGGGTAAATTTGGCGAATAAAACAAGAGTCTAAATTTCATACGGCAAGCTAAAAATATTCTGTTTATAGTTATTGATTCGGCTCTAAATTTAACCGAAAAATTGGCATTTTTGAGGTGCGGGTCTCGGAAAGTAACTCAAATTTTAGATAAATGCCAAATTTAAAGTAGCTGTGGAAAATTAAAAATTTAAGCATATTAGTACCCTAAATTTGACGCAAGAAAGTCCGATATTCCGCTAAATTCGGCGGGCGATTACCCGCCGCAAATGCCTACTTGCTCGGCATACTATAGTAGCAAAGTATGTTTAGCAGGATGCGTCCTTGCTTTTTGACGTCTTGATCGATGATGTCTTGTCTAAATTTCGCAGAGGTTGCCTGCTCTTTAGCTTCGGCTAGTTTGCTGCTCGACAGGTTAAATTTAAAGTCCAGATTTTTTATCTCAAAGCCTTTGTTTCCGACTATCTTCGCGTCGATCACGGTAGCGAAAAACTCGTCAGACGCGCCCACGTAGTAGTTCGTCACGCTTCTGGCGCTTATAGGTTCGCCGCCAAAAAACGCCTTACAAACGGGAGATTTTTGCGCGCTATAAACCACGCTCTCAAGGATCCCGCCGCCAAATTCATAAAACTTAAATTTCTTTGAGTTTTGTAGCTTTTTTATCTCGTCTTTATCGCTCAAATCTACATTTCTACTGCTATCTAGGGAGACCTTCAACTGCCTCGATTATCGTAAGCGCCTCCCCCTCCAGTACC
>NZ_CALKTQ010000085.1 GCF_937997465.1 uncultured Campylobacter sp.
GGAAGGGGTTCTACTTACGAAGCGTCGCCCCTTCCTCTCCCAAGCCCTCTCCAACCCCACTGCACGTTAGAGGTGGCGACACTGCTTTGCTCTGCGAGCAAAGCGTCGCAGGTTTAAAATGTGGGTCTCAGTGACTCAAATTTGCAAATTTGACTTCAAATTCGAGTATAAAACGGTAAGGTGAAGTATTTTTTCTTTAGACGAGGCGGAAATTAGCCGAGCGAGGGCGCATACAAGTAGTATGTAACCGAGCTTCGGCGAAATTTCCTTCTGCTTGCAGTTGCGAGTGTAACGAAGCAAAGCAAAGTATAAAGGAAAAAGACAAGCCGCAATCACTTCACAAGATCGGCGAGAACCTTCGCCGCATGATCCTTCGCCTTCACGCTCTTATACACCTTCGCGATCTTGCCGTCCTTGCCGATCACAAAGGTCGAGCGCGCGATGCCCAGATACTCTTTGCCGTAGTTTTTTTTCACTTGCCAGACGCCGTAGAGTTTGGCTGCTTCGTGCTGCGGGTCGCTTAGCAATATGTGTTTTAGGCTTTGTTTTTGCGCAAAGCCCGCGTGTGATTTGACGCTATCGGGACTCACGCCCACGATCACGGTGTCTTTAGCGATAAAATCGTCGTAAAGCGCGCTAAATTCGCATGCCTCGGTCGTGCAGCCCGGGGTGTTGTCCTTTGGATAAAAGTACAGCACGACGTTTTTGCCGACGAAGTCTTTTAGGCTGATGCTAACGCCGTCGCTGTTTTCTAGTGTAAAATTTGGCGCCGTATCGCCCGCTGCTAGCGTGATTTTTCGCTCCAAATCCTCTTTTGAAAATTCGCTCATTTTTGCTCCTTTCTAATCTCTTCAAGCGTCTTGCCGCCCGAGCCTATCGAGCTTGCGTCGTATGTTTCGATATAAATTTGCACTCGCTCGCGGTTTTTGCCCAGCACGCGCACCATGGTGTCGGTCATCTCCTCGACCAGCTTTTGCTTTTGCTCTTTTGTCGGCTCCGGGCCTGCCATTTTGACGTTTATGAAAGGCATTTTTTCTCCTTAAATTTGATAAATTCGGGCTAATTATATCAAAATTTAACCCGTTATCCGGCTCGCCCTCGTTTTAAAATTTAAGCCTTCATATTAAAACCTAGCTTTAAATTTGATATTTAAGTAAAGTTTAAAGCTAGTATGATTATTATGTGACTTGGTAGTAGTAAAATTAGCTAAATTTACCCAAAAGGAGCGAATATGCGTAAGAATTTTTTCGGTTCTATCGTTTTGGCTGCGGCCTTGGCGGGCGGCGCGTTTATAGCGTTGCCGCAGACGGCGAGCGCTGCGGTACTAGCGCATCACGTGAAGGTGCAGGGCGAGCTTGGCTCGGTGTTTATCAACCCCTACGACGTGGCGCCTTTAACCGCCGTCATCGATAGGGCGGGCAAGGACATCAAGGATATCCATGTGCGGGTGCTGGGCAAACCTGGCGGCGGCATCGACATCGCCTATAACGTCTCCGAGCATGCGCTGCTGACGCACGACGGCGTGCCGATCTGGGGGCTGTATCCGGACTATCTAAACGAGGTCGAAGTAAGCTACGTTTTTAACGGCGAAAAGAAGGTCGAAAAGTATAAAATTTACGCTCAGCCGATCGTGACGTATAGCCGAGATTATAGATTTAGCCACATGCAAAAGATGAAGGTTAAAAAGGTCGATCCCGCGTTTAAAAACAGGCTCTATCTCATCAACAACACCATCACGAGCGTTTATAAGCCGCTTGATTGGAAAAACGGCGGTGCCGCTAGCTGGAACGACTTTACAGAAAATTTCGTCGTCGATACGCAGGGCGAGGTCAGATGGTATCTGGACTATCAGAAATTTTACGACCGCAGCGAGCGCAGAGTGATGGACGGCGGCATGATGATGGGCTTTCACCAGCTGCCAAACGGCGATCTTAGCTGGGGCATGGCGCAGCGATATATGCGCTACGATATGATGGGCAAGGAGGTGTATAATCGCGAGCTGCCGCGCGGCTACATCGACCTTAGCCACGAGGTGATGCCGCTAAAAGGCGATCACTTGCTGCTTCGCGTCGGTAAATACAACTATCACCACGCAGACGGCAGGATCTCGCACACGATCAGAGATCACATCATCGAAGTGGACGGCAGCGGCAAGGTCGTGGATGAGTGGGATCTGAATGAAATTTTCGGCAAAAACGTCTACCGCAGCAGCCTCATCAAGGCTCTTGACGCTCGCGCCGTATGCCTAAATATCGACATGGACGCCAAAGAGATCAAAATCAGCGACGATCTGCCATTCGGCGACGTGACCTCGACCGGCACGGGACGCAACTGGGCGCACGTAAATTCCATCTCATATGACCCTAGCGACGACGGCATCATCCTTTCGCTTCGCCACCAAGGTATAGTTAAGATCGGCCGCGACAAAAAGGTAAAATGGATCCTCGCATCGCCTGAGGGCTGGAGCGCGGACTTTAAAGAAAAGGTGCTAGTGCCCGTCGATAAAAACGGTAACAAAATCAAATGTGAAAACTCAAAATGCGAGGGCGACTTTGATTGGTCGTGGACTCAGCATACCGCGTGGCTCACTCCGCGCTACGATAACAAGGGCAGCGTAAAGCATATAAGCGTATTTGACAACGGCGACGGCCGCGGCATGGAGCAGCCTGCGCTAAAAGAGCAAAAATACTCTCGCGCGGTCGAGTACAAGATCGACGAGAAAAAGGGCACCGTCGAGCAGACGTGGGAGTTTGGCAAGGAGCGCGGATTTGACTTCTATAGCGCGGTTACGAGCAACGTGGAGTGGCAAAAGGATAAAAGCACGTACTTCATCTCAAGCTCGAACGTCTATCTGCTAAAGCCCGATAAGACGATCAAAATGGTACTCGTGGAGATCGATCCGAAAACAAACGACATTAAATTTGAAATGGACGTGGAGTCGGCGTCTAGAGACGACGTAGCCTACCGCGCGCTGGTGATCGATCCGAATATTTTTGATTATTAAAATTTCGCGGCGAGATTAAATTTGCTGGGATTGCCGCAGTAAATTTAGAATTTACTGCGGCGGGTTAAATTCGGTTTGGAATTTAACCCGCTTGCTTAAATTTTACCCACCGCGTCGTCGAAATTCGGCTTATCAAATTTGCCGAATTTTATCTTTTAAGACTTAAATTCTACTCGCTTATAAAATATTTCTGAGCGTATGCGGCGTCGTTGTAAAGCCCTTCGCCGTATCTGTCTTTACCGTAATTTTTAATTATCTCTTGCCCTGCGCTTGAAGCTACGAAATCTATAAAATCTTTCGATTTCTTGCTTTCGGCAGTATCGCTATCGTTTTGTCTTAGGGCGCAATACGTATTTATTAGATATTTATCGCCACGAAATAGAATTTCGCTGGATTTTATATCTTTTTTCGCCACGACCCAAGTACTGCTATCGCTCATAAAATATGCTCCGTTTTTATCGGCTTTTAAAAGAGTCGCTAACATAAAATCTTTATTTGCCTCATACCACTGGCCTTGCGGAACGATATTTGCCATTTTCCAGATACTAAGCTCTTTTTTATGAGTTCCGGAGTTGTCCGCTCTGGTGTAAAAAAGGCTTTGGGACTTGGCTATATCAGTATAGGCTTCTGTTACGTTTTGGGCGGTTTTTATCTTTGCGGGATCGTTTTTAGGCCCTACGATAAAAAACTCGTTTGATCCGATCAACGTCCTTTGCGTAGCCCAGCCCTCTTTTACGGCGCTTATTTCCGCCTTTGGAGCGTGAACCATAGCGATATCTATCTTTTTATTTTTCAAAAGTTCGAGAGTCTGGCCACTTCCTGCTTTTATCCAGCAAATTTTGGTGTCGTTTGCCTTGCTAAATTCATTAGATAAAACTTCGAGTAGCCCAAGCTCTCCCGGGCTTCCCGTAGCAAGCTTTAGCTCCGTTTTTCCGTCTCCATACACTGCGGTGCACTCACTCGCCATCAAACTGGCGCATAGCAAAATCGCGATGCAAATAGACTTTTTCATAACTACTCCTTATTTTGAAATGTAAAATTTCGGGCATTATACAACTAAGGAACTTAAACTCGAAATGGTTAAAGAATTAAAAAAGAAGCTCGTTGCTTAGATTTTATTTCAAATTTACCCTTTATTTTATACAATCTTTAAAATTTACCGCAAAGGAATTTTATGAAAATCGCTAAAATTTTTAAAGCTTTAGCCGCCGTTTGCCTGCTCGGCATCGGTGCAAACGCGCTAGAGGTGGGCGTTAATTATCAAGTGCTGCAAAAGCCGCTAAACGTGCCGAAAAACAGCGTCGTAAAAATTTTTAACTACGAGTGTCCGCACTGCTATTCGTTCGATAGGACGGTCACGCCGCAGCTGATGAAAAAGCTTGAGGGGACGGAGTTTTTGCCGTGGCATCTAAAGACCAAGGGCGTGTTCGGACAGACGGCGAGCGGTATATTCGCAGCCCTTATCGTGCTTGATGAAAAGGACAATGTGAGCCTACTAAGCGACGAGTCGAAATTTAAAAAGGCGAAATTCGCGATTTACAAAGCGGTCCACGACAAAAAGGATGATTTTGGCGGCGGCAGTGATAAACAAAGGTTCATCAAAACCGCGCTGGATGCCGCGGGCGTGAGCATGAGCGAATACGAAGCTGCGCTTGCTAGCAAAAAGGCGCAGGCTCTGCTCGCGCAGTGGGACGCGGGCTACGAAGTCGCGGTGATTTCAGGCGTGCCGGCATTTGTCGTCAGCGGCAAGTATCTCTTAAACACGGCTTCGTTCGGCTCCGTCGATGAAATGGCCGCCGCGGTAAAGGAGCTGCTGGCGAAATAGGTTTCGCCGCGTCAAAGCAAGCTTTGTTTTACGCGCTGCATTAAATTTAGCCGCAGCGGCAGGGTTCTAGCAAATTTTATCGCTAAGCCGCGCGGAACGATAATGTCTAAATTTTATATTTTCAAGGTGCGAGTCTAGGCGGGTAAAATTTGAGCTAAAATTTAAAAATTTGACTTTAAATTTAAATGTAAAATTTCAAGGTGAAGTATTTTTACGTCAGACGAGGCAGCGGCAAACGAGGCGAGGGAGCGGACTCGCTCGCCCGTGATCGAAGCCGAGCGAGCCGCTTTCTGCTTGCAGTTGAGACCGCAAGGGAAGCGAAGCGAAGTATGACGGAAAAAGACGAGCCGCAAAATAAAATTTAACGCCAAATTTGAACATAAAACGTCAAAGCGAAGTATCGTGAGATGATTTTTAATGTTGTTGCAGTTTTTGCGACAAGGGCTAACCAAATAGGTTGCCGCAGGAGCAAAAACAAAACTCATTAAAAAGCGCTCGCGAGCCAAGCCGCAAATAAAATTTAGCGTTTAACGCCAAATTTGAACGTAGAATTTCAAGGTGAAGTATTTTTGTCATAGACAAGGCGGATGAGCAAGGGCAAAGGAGCGTATATATAATACGTGACTGCAGCCCGCAGCGAAATCGGGCGCCGTATAGGGCAAAAAGACAAGCCGCCAAATTTAGATTATTCGCCGCTTAGCAGTATATATCCACTCTCGCTAATATTTTTAAATTTAACCCCCAGCTCCCTCTTTAGCCTCAGCACGACGTTTTGTATCGCGCCCTTACTTGTTTGCTCGCCCTCGTAGACGAACTCCTCGATCATCTCGTAGCTTACGAGCTTGTTTAAGTTGTACGCAAAGAGCCAAAAGAGCTTGTTTTGCAAAAATGACAGATAGATCTCCTCGCCGTTTTTGTAGATCTTTTCTTTGGCGAGATTTATGCTGGTTTGTGGGCCAAGGCGCACGAGCTTTTCGTCCTTTTCGTAGGTTAGAGCCACTAGCAGGCGGCAAAGCGCGGCGATATCGACGGGTTTTTTTAGAAACGACGCCGCGCCGTGCTCGATGCTTTTGATGAGGTTGTCGTCGGTGTCGTAGGAGGTAAAGACGATAAATTTTTGCGCGGGTTTGATGCGCATCATCTCCTTCATCATCTCAAAGCCGTTCATCGCGGGCATGTGGATGTCGGTGATGACGATGGCAGGGGCTAGCTTTTTAAAGCGCTCCAGCCCCTCTAGCCCGTCGCCAGCGCCCCAGACGCTGAGGCAGTATGGCTTTAACCCACTTATTAGCAGCTCCCTTGCGATCTCGTCGTCCTCGACGATGAGGACGGTCAGGTCTTTAAGCAGCTTTAAGTGCTCTTGCATCTTATTCCTTTAAATTTATCTCAAAGCTCAGCTCAAACGTCGTCGGATCGCCCGCACTCAGCAGCCTGATGTCGCCTGAAAGCTTCTCGTTTGCGAGCTTTTTGCCAAAATACAGCCCGATGCCGCTTCCTTGTTTTTTGGTGGTTTTTGGCTGGGTTAAAATTTTATCCCGAAGCTCCTTGTTCACGCCGCTGCCGTAGTCAGTGACGGATATTTTGCACATGCCGTTTTCAAATTTGACGTCCAAAAAAACCTGCCGCTTGGCGATCTCGTCTTTGTATCGCTCCACAACCGCGTCCTTAGCGTTGTGTATGAGGATGAGTAAAATTTGCTGCACGATGCCCATTCGCTGAGTCGCTTGCTCATCTTTAAACTCGCGCAGGCTTACCGCGACGTTTGCTTTACTAAGCTCGGTGTGCATTAGCTTTAGTAGGTCTTTGATGCAGCGCTGTACGCTAAATTTTTGCGGGCTGTCGCTGCTTTTATAAAAATTTCTAAAAATCTCGA
>NZ_CALKTQ010000086.1 GCF_937997465.1 uncultured Campylobacter sp.
AAGCGCGCCAAGAAGTATTTTTGAAAATTGCATTATTATTCCTTTTTTGATAAAAAACGGCGCTAAAAAGGTAAAAGCTTTTACGCCGTTTTATTTTAATAGCGGTCTCTAAACTAAATTTGGATTCGTCGTTTCGTTAAATTTGCCCGCGCCACTAAATTTGAGCGGGCGGGGCTAAATTTGATTAAAACGTCGGGATTATCGCGCCTTTATATTTTTCCTCGATAAATTTCTTTACCTCCGGGCTCGTGACGGCTTTGTCTAGAGCTTTGATTTTCGGGCTATTTTCGTTGCCGACTTTGACCACGACGTAGTTGGTGTACGGGCTATCTTTGCTCTCAAGCACGAGTGCGTCTTTGGTCGGGTTTAGGTTGGCGTTTAGAGCGTAGTTCGTGTTGATAACGGCGATGGCGACATCATCTAGCGTACGAGGAACTTGAGCTGCCTCGATCTCTTCAAATTTTAGCTTTTTTGGGTTTTCCGTGATATCAAGCAGAGTTTTTAAAGGGTTGTCGTTTAGTTTGATCAGACCTGCGCTAGCTAGCACGTCAAGCGCGCGGCTCTCGTTTGTCGGGTCGTTTGGTATTGCTACGGTGCTGCCGTCTTTTAGCTCTTTGATATCTTTTATCTTTTTAGAGTAAACCCCCATAGGCTCGAGGTGGACGCCAACTGTTTTAACTAGATGAGTGCCTTTGTTTTTATTAAATTCCTCAAGATACGGTAGGTGCTGGAAGTAATTAGCGTCTAGATCGCCGTCCTCGGTAGCCAAATTTGGAGTAGAGTAGTCGTTAAATTCTTTGATCTCAAGAGTAAAGCCGTCTTTTGCAAGGATTGGTTTTACGACTTCCAAAATTTCAGCGTGCGGAACCGGAGTAGCGCCTACGACGATTTTCTCGGCGGCATTTGCTGCGACTGTTAGGCTTAGAGCGACTAGAGAGTATTTGAGTAGATTTTTCATTTTATATCCTTTTTAAAATTTGGCTAGCATTTAAAAAAGGATATGAGCAGAGGCTTAAATTTCTTTTTAAATGCTTAGCAAGACTAAGCGCTTAAAAAGAAATTTTGCGCTTAGCGTTAGTCTTTCGACGACTTAAGTTCAGTGAAGCGACGCATTTCGCACATATCTGATTTCATTTTCTATCCTTTCTTTGTAAAATTAATTTCGGGATTTTATGCAAAAAAAGTTTAAAAGAAAATAAAATCAGACGTAAAAATCATTTCTTTGTGATCTTATAAATAAAATTTCCTAATGATTGGAAAATTTGCACCATTATGATTAAAATCACGACGGTATAAAGCATGATATCGGGGCGAAATCTCTGATATCCGTAGTTTATCGCAACAGACCCAAGTCCGCCGCCACCGACCGCGCCCGCCATTGCCGAAAAGCCGATAATGACGATAAGCGTGAGCGTGATAGAAGCTACGATGCCAGGCAACGCCTCTACAAACATCACCTTAAAAATGATCTGAAAATTTGAGCTACCAAAGCTTCTGGCGGCCTCGATGATGCCTTTATCGACCTCTTTTAGCGCGCTCTCGATCAGCCTAGCGATAAACGGCGCCGCGCCGATAGTAAGCGGAACGATAGCCGCGGTAGTGCCTATACTAGTACCCACGATCAGGCGCGTGAGCGGGAAAAGCACGATGATGAGGATGATAAATGGAAAGCTTCTTAGCGTATTTACCGTGATATCAAGCGCGATAAATAGCGGTTTGTTCGGCTTCAGACCATCCTGCGCAGAAAGAACGAGCAATATAGCCGGCACTAGTCCTATGAGAAACGCTAAAAGCGTCGAAACAACGCTCATATAAAGCGTCTCGCCGATAGCAGGAAGTAAAATGCGCTCGAAAACGTCGGGAAATTTAGAAAAATCTATGCCAAACATCACGCCACCTCCCACAATACGCCGCTTTGCTTGATATACTCGGTCACGCGCGCCTCGTCTTTTGGATCGACGTTGATGACGAGCGAGCCAAGTACGTTTTCGTTTAGCTTTTCAAGCTTGCCCCAGACGATGTTAAAGTCGATGTTTAGCGTGCGCGCCATATGCGTGATGACGCTGTTTTGAGCGACTTCTTTTGGGAAAAAGAGCCTGATATTTACGCCCTCGCTCGGCAAAATTTCATCCTCGCCGAGGAATTCCTTCATCTTTTCATCTGGCCTTAAAAATAGCTCCTCGATCGTGCCGCTACCGATTATCTTGCCGCTTTCTAGCAGTACTGCGCGGCGCGCGATACTTTTTACGACCTCCATCTCGTGCGTGACCAAAACGACGCTGATATTTAGCGTTTGGTTGATCTGTTTTAAAAGCTCGAGTATCGAATTTGTCGTATTTGGATCAAGGGCCGAAGTCGCTTCGTCGGAGAGTAAAATTTTTGGACTTAGCGCAAGGGCGCGGGCGATAGCGACTCGTTGTTTTTGTCCGCCGCTTAGCTCGCCCGGGTAGCTTGCGGCTTTGTTTGCAAGGCCTACGAGATCCAGTAACTCGCTCACTCTTTTTTTGATATCGCCGTCTGAGTAGCCCCAAAATTTAAGCGGAGTCGCGACGTTTTCAAACGCCGTTTTTCTAGCCATCAGCGCAAAGTGCTGAAATATCATCCCCACGTCGCGCCTAAGCTCTCTTAGCTCCCTATCTTTTAGCGCCGAGATTTCTTTGTCAAATACCTTTAGGCTGCCGCTTTGATAGTCCTCTAGGCCGTTTATGCAGCGAAGCAGGGTGGATTTACCCGCACCGCTGTGGCCCACGATGGCAAAAATTTCGCCTTTTTCTACGTTTAGGCTGACGCCATCTATGATCTGCGTCGCCCCGTAAAATTTCTTTAAATTTTCTATTTTTATCACTAATTTTCCTTGTTTTTAAAACCGCATAAATTTATAAAATTTCGCGCCTTAGCTCATCAGCGCT
>NZ_CALKTQ010000087.1 GCF_937997465.1 uncultured Campylobacter sp.
TTAAATTTAGAGGATATGAAGCCAAGCGATATCGACGAGAACGCACCGCTTTTTAACGAAGGGCTAGGGCTTGATAGCGTCGATGCGCTAGAGCTCGGCCTTGCGGTACAAAAAAGCTACGGTTTGGTGCTTGATTCTAAAACCGCAAATTTAAAAGAGATTTTTTACAGTGTAAAAAGCCTCGCGCAATACATCTTTGAAAACAGGAAATAACGATGAAACAGGAAGAAATTTTTGAGATTTTAAAGTCCGCTCTCGTGCAGCTTTTTGAGATCGACGAGGCTAAAATCACGCCGCAAACGCGCATTTACGAGGATCTTCAGATAGATAGCATCGACGCGATCGATCTTATAGATCACATCAAGCGCAAAACGGGGCACCGATTGATGCCTGAAGATTTTAAAAACGTAAAAACGCTCGAAGACATCGTAAACGCGGTGGCTAAAAAATTTGACGGGCAAGCTTAAAATCGCCCTAAGCGTAGTTAGCGTCATCTACCCGTTCGCACTATTTTTTGCGGGCGATTTTGCCTTTTGGGTCGTTTGGGCGCTTGCCGTGCTATGGATAGCTCGCGGAGCGTATTCGAGCGGCTTTGAGAGGAGGCTTAGTATCGCGGCCGCCGTTTTTTTCATGGTTTGTATGATTTTTAGAGGCGGATTTTTAGCGTATCTTTACCCGGTTTTGGTGAGTTTGGTGTTTTTGGCCTTTTTTGCTTTTAGCTTAAAAAACGAAGCCGTCATCACCAAAATAGCAAAACTAAAAGAGCCAAATTTGGACGAAAAAGGCGTGGCTTATACGCGAAATTTGACCAAAATTTGGTGTGCGTTTTTTGTTTTTAACGCCGCCCTCTCGCTCGCGCTAGCCTTGATGGAGAATAAATTTTACTGGAGCGTTTATAGCGGCGCGGTCTCTTACGCGCTGATGGGGGCGCTATTTTTCGGGGAAATTTTGTTTAGAAAGAGATTTATAAAAAATAATGAGCTTTGAGGAAAATTTAAAAAATTTTAGATTTACGGACGACTCTCGCGACGTCTTTGATGCGTGCCTTAGATTTGCCGCGTTTTTAGAAAAAAACGGCATAAAAGAGCTGCAAATTTACATCGATGATGCGTTTAAATTTTATGCCGCGTTTTTGGGCTCGCTTTTGGCGGGCGCCGCACCTTGCGTGCTGGCAAAGCCGATATATGAGGCAAATTTGACCGCCGTAAACGACGAAAATTTTTTAAATTTTCTTGCAAATGCACCCGTAAGTGGGTTTAAATTTGATCCGCAGGCTAAATTTTACCTGCAAACTTCGGGCTCTAGTGGCAAGAGCAAGATGATAGAAAAAACGCTCGCGCAGATGATAAAAGAGAGCGAATATCTAGCCCGCGAGCTAAATTTTAGCGAGCGAAATACCTTTTTTTCGAGCGTTTCGCACAGACATATGTTTGGGCTTACCTTTAAGGTCTTTTTACCGCTGGTGCTGGGCGCGCGCGTCATCGCGGACGAGCTAAACTACCCCGAGGCGATTTTGGGTTTAGACCTTGCAAATCACGTATTTATCGCTAGTCCGGTGCTGCTTAGAACTCTAGCTCAAAGTCCCGCCGCAAGCGCGCTAAAAGGCCTAAGCGGGATCGTAAGTGCGGGTTCGCCGTTAAAAAAGGAGCTAAGAAGCGAGCTGGGCCAAATCTGCGGCGCGCGTATCATCGAAATCTACGGCAGTACGGAAACTGGCATAGTTGCAAAAGACTGCGGCGACGGGCTTAGGCTATTTGGCGCGGTGAACGCCGGGCTGGACGATAGAGGCGCGCTAAACGTGAGCTCGCCTTGGTGCGAGTTTTTTCAGACTAACGACGCGGCGAGCATCGACGAGGGCCGCCTCGCGCTACAAGGCAGGATAGACCGCATAGTTAAATTAAACGACAAGCGCGTGAGTCTGGAGAGTATCGAGGCAAAGCTGCTAGAAAGCGGCTTGCTCGCGGACTGCTACTGCGCACCGCATCCGAAATTTAAACGCATCGCCGCGCTTTTGGAGCTTAATGACGAGGGGCTTAAAAAATTTAGAAAAATCGGCAAAAAAGGAGTTGTAGACGAGCTAAAAGAGCTTTTGAAGCTCGAGTTTAAAAACAGCGTCCGATACTTTAAAATAGTAGAAAAAATGCCGCGAAACCAGCAGGGTAAATTTGAAAAAAGCGAATTTGAAAACGCGCTATTTGCTAGCCCAAAACCCGTCTGGAGCGGCGGGCGCGTAAACGAGGCGGGCGAAATTTACGGCGGTCAAATTTATAAAAGCGGCCAAAATTTAGCGAGCGGCTTAAACTGCGGCGCGGATAATGCAAGCGATATCTGCTCTAAATTTGAGGGGGACGGCGAGCAGCTTGAAAACTCAGCGCAAAAATACGAATTTAGCGCTACCATGCACGCAGGGCTTGAGATTTACGAGAGCCATTTTCCAAATTTACCGCTACTGCCTGGATTTATGCAGCTAGACTACGTCTTTGAGCTAGCTAGCGGCGTCGGTATCGACGTTAGTGGCCTTAATACTGTAGAAAATCTAAAATTTATGAAGTTTGTTAGACCGGGCGATTTGCTTCGCGTTTATTTTGAAAAACGCGGCGGCAAGCTTTATTTTGAGCTGTTTTGCAACGGCGAAAAATGCTCGACGGGAAGGGCTACGCTTTGAATAAATTTGCGTTTTTGGTGCCTTTTTACAACCATCCGCAAAATATCAAAGCCCTGATCGCGGCGCTAAAAACCTACGAGCTACCCGTCATCGTCGTGGACGACGGCTCGGACGAGGCGAGCAAGCAAATTTTGGCGGAGCTTGAGCGCACGGAGGGTATCTTGCTGCTCACGCGCGCGCAAAACGGCGGCAAGGGCATCGCTATGAAGGACGGGTTTAAATTTGCACTGGAGCACGGTTTTAGCCACGTTTTGCAAATCGACGCCGATTTTCAGCACGACGCGGTACTCATCGGCGAGTTTTTGAGGCAGAGCGAGGCACACCCGCAAAGTATCGTCTGCGCAAATCCTATCTACGGCGATGATGCGCCAAAATCACGCGTCCACGGTAGGAAAATCACGAATTTTTGGGTCGCGATAAATACGCTAAGCCTTGGCGTAAAAGACGCCATGTGCGGCTTTCGCGTTTATCCTTTAGAGCAGCTTAAAAAAGCGGCAGCAAAAAGCAAAACAAACAGGATGGAATTTGACATCGAAATCCTCGTAAATGCCACTAGGCAGGGCGTAGATATGCGCTGGATAGATACCTATGTGCGCTACGAAAAGGGCGGAGTATCGCACTTTAAGATGCTACGCGATAACGCGCTAATCAGCCTCATGCACGCAAAATACTTTTTTTCTCTGCCTAAATTTATGCTGAGTAAAATTTGGCGAGCGTGCGGGTTAAATTTGAGCGAAAAGACGTGCGACAAGCCGCGTAAATTTGATGAGGCAAACGAAGCAAACGACGCGCAAAATTTAAAAAAGCCGCAAGAAAACGCCGAGCAAAATCTCTGGTGGAAAAAGCAGGAAAGAGGAGGGGCGTTTTTTCTAAGACTTAGCCTATTTTTGTCGCAAATTTTGCCCGAGTTTGCGCTAAAGCTTATCGTTAAAATCGTAGTTTGGTTTTATTATATATTTTCAAAAAACGAGCGCAAAAACATCGCCGCATTTAGGCGAAATTTAAGCGTTTTTGCAGGCTCGCAGATGCTAAAAGACACGAGCGTTTTTAGCCATTTTGAGGCGTTTGGCGGCGCTATCTGCGATAAATTTAGAGTCTGGAAAGGTAAGATCAAAGATGACGAGCTAGAGATCATTGATCTAGAGCGCATAAAAAGCGAGCTAATCGGCGCGCAAAAAGGGCAAATTTTACTCACGGCGCACCTTGGAAACGTCGAAATTTGCAAGGCTTTGGCTGCGCGGGTCGATGGCTTTAGGATGGTGATTTTGACCTATGACGAGAACTCGCGCAAATTTAACGAAGTGCTGCGCGAAATCAGCAAAAACGACGGCAGCGTGCGCATGATGCTGGTTAACGAGCTCGACGTTGCCGCGATGCTGGAGCTAAAAAATATCGTCGAAAGCGGCGCGCATATCGGCATAATGGGCGACAGGACGCCTCTTGGCGGAGATAAGGCCGCGCGCGTGAAATTTTTAGGCAAGGAGGCCGGCTTTAACTACGGTCCGTACCTCATCGCGGGGATTTTGAGCGTAAAGATAAGCTCGCTGTGGTGCCAAAAGATTGATGGCAAATTTAGAATCGAGCTAGTGCCGTTAGCAAGCGCCGTAAAGCTAGGGCGAGATAAGGCCGCCGCAGCTCGCGAATATCTGCAAATTTACGTCCGCGAGCTGGAAAATCGCTGCAAGCAAACGCCTACGCAGTGGTTTAATTTTTTTGATTTTTGGAGATGAGATGATATCAAAATCAGTCGCGCTAAAGGCGCAGTTTTACGACGTGGACAGTATGAACGTCGTGTGGCACGGCAACTACGTGAAGTATTTTGAGACGGCTAGGTGCGCGCTGCTAGAGGAGATAGGCTACGACTACGAGGCGATGAGAGCGGACGGCTACGCCTACCCGATCGTAAAAATCGAAGCAAAATATATTAAGCCCGTGTTTTTCGGCGACGAGATCGAGGTGGAAGCGACGCTAAAGGAGTGCGAGTGCTTTCTAAAGATCGGCTACATCGTAAAAAGCGCCAAAACAGGCGAGACGCTGTGCACTGGCGCGAGCTCGCAGGCGGCCGTGGATATGCGCGCGATGCAGACGTGCTTTGAAATCCCGCAAGAGCTACAAAATGCAGTAAAAAGGTATATAAATGAAAAAAATAGCGATAATTTTTAGTTTGGCTGCGAGCCTAATGGGGCTTGATTTTAATGAGATAAAATCTCAAATCAAAACGCAAAATATCAGCGGCGAGTTTGCTCAGACGAAGTTTTTGAGCGGTTTTAACGTGGAGTTTAAAAGCTACGGCAAATTTGAACTCAGCCAAAGCGAACTGCTCTACGATACGCTAAGTCCCATCGCGGTTAGCATCGTCATAAACGAGCGCGGGATCTTTCAAAAAAGCGGCAACCAGCTCATAAAAATCGATCAAAATTTTGATAAAAAGCTCTTTTTATCCATCATAAAGCTCGATAAGGCCGAGCTTGAGAAAGAATTTGTCTTTAAAATCTCGGGCGACAAAAGCAATTGGAAGATCGAGCTGACGCCCAAAAATCTGCTGCTAAAGCAAATCTTTACGCGTATTTTGGTCGGAGGCGATAAATTCGTCCGCAAGATCGTGCTAAACGAGGTTAGCGGCGATAAAACGGTAAATGATTTTTACAACGTAAAATGAAAAAATCCGCGCGTTTTTTTATCTTTTTAGCGGCGTTTTTAGCCGCGCTCGCCGTTTGTTTTACAAACGTAAAAAAGATAAAT
>NZ_CALKTQ010000088.1 GCF_937997465.1 uncultured Campylobacter sp.
CGCGGCTAAAGCCGTATTCGTCCGCGTGCGTGCAGTCCACCTCGCTAAAAGGCGCTCTAAAGCGCTCGCCGACGAACTCGCGCACGATCTCAAACGCCCTCTCCCGCTCGCTTTCACCCAGCGTATCGTGGTAAAATCCTTCTAAAACCTCGCGCCTTTTTACGCGCGCGCCAAGAGCGTTGTAGAACTCGTGCTGCGGGGCGTGCTCCACAACCCAATCATCGCCCGAGATCAGTAGTAGCGTAGGCGTCGTGATAGCCGCAGCGTCAGAGACCACGCGCTGCGCTGCTTCGTAAAGCCCAAGCAATATGCGCACCGAGATCGCGCGAGTGATGAGCGCATCGGCGTCGTAGCTTGCCTGGCGCTGTTTGTCGTGAGTGAGATAGTGAGCCTTGACGTAGCTGTTTACGAAAAAATTTCCGCGAGCGCAGTAGAGCGCCTTTAGTCCCGCTCTAGCAAACGGTACGTAAAGCTTCACGCTAAAGGCCGGACTTGCCAGCACCGCGCAGCGAACGCGCGCAGCGTAGTCGTGCAGCCACGCCGAGACCAGCACGGCGCCTACGCTCTGGGCTATCACGGCTAGATTTTGCGTCTCAAAGCCAAATCTCTGCTCGATGTGCGCCACAAACTCGTCTACGTCGGCGATGAGGCGGCCGATACTTGGCGCATCGCCCCGCTCGCCCTCGCTTTTGCCGTGTCCGCGCTGATCCCAGGCAAAATAGCTAAAACTCTTATCCGCCAAGCCGTCCGCTACGTGCGCTACCCTGCCCGAGTGCTCGTGTCCGCGGTGAAATATCGCTACGGCTTTGGCATTTGGCGCGGCTTTAAATTTGAGATTTTGTTCGGCGTTTTCGCCAGGCGTCTCGCTCAAATTTGACGCAGCGCATTTGCCTGTTTCGTTTAAATTTAAGTCCGAGTTTTCGTCGCCGTTTGGTAAATTTTGCTCGCCGGGTTTATCTTCGCCGCTTAAATTTAGCTTCGTATTTTCGTCTGTGCCGCCTGTTTGCTCGTCGGTCAAATTTGACGTTTCGTTTGCAGTTTGGACGCCCAAATTTGACCCGTCAAATTTGCCGTCCTCGCTCAAATTTACTTCATTTGCACCCGGGTTTTCGCACGCCACGTCGCTAGCCAGGCGGTATCTGTAAAATATCCTCGCCCCGTCGCTCGTTATAAAATAGCTCTCTTTAAACTCCATTTTTCGCCTTTCTTACTTAAATTTATCGATTTTTTTACTTATTTTATCCTAAAGTGCCTCGTTATCTCGTAAACATTTACCGCGTCCTCTTCCTGCGCGCCAAGCCCGATGTTGTGGATCACGAGCGGGGTTTTGTCGCCGGCAAATTTATCCGAAACTATGCCGATATGCGGCCTGCCGTTATCCGGTCGCCACGTCACGATATCGCCCGCCTTAAACTCGCCCTTCGCCTCGTATCCCTTGCGTTTTAGATAGGTCGCGATGTTTGGCACGCGGCGATGATCGATGTTTTTGTCGGTCTTTTTCGCGCCCCAGTTTTTTGGATAGGCGCTAAAATTTGCGCTCATATCCTCGTGGATGAGCCGCTGCAGATCGATATCCTGTCCGCGCAGCGCCCTAACTACGACGTCGGTGCAAACGCCCTTCATCATATCCGCGTCGCCCATCGGATAGGCTAGCCTCTCGTACGAAGGATCGTAAAACAGCGTCCGTCCGACCTGCGCTCTAGCGTCTTGCACGAGCTTTTCGGCCGAAAATGCAAAGGCAAAATTTGCCGCGAGCGCTAAAAATAAAATTTTGCTCCAAATTTTCATTAAAACCTCATGCGTAAAAATATCTAACTATATGAAAAAATATCGGCGCCGCAAAGCACAGCGAGTCCATACGGTCAAGCATCCCGCCATGCCCGCTGATCATGTAGCCCCAGTCCTTGACGCCCAGATCGCGCTTGATCGCCGACATAACAAGCCCTCCTAAAAAGCCCATCATACAAACGGCAAGCCCGATGAAAAACGCCCCCGCCGCGCCAAAAGGCGTGAGATGATGCAGGCACGCAGCCAGCGCGCTAGCGCTAAGTACGCCGCCTGCAAAGCCTACTACCGTTTTAGACGGACTGATGCTAGGAGCGATCTTACGCTTGCCAAAAAGCTTGCCCCAGATGTACTGCAGCACGTCGCTAGCCTGCACGACTATGATCAAAAACAACATCAGCTCCATGCTGTTACCGCGCTCAAGATCCAGCAAAAGAAGCGCGGGGATGTGCGAGATACAAAACACGCAGATCATCAGCGCCCACTGGATCTTCGTCGAGCGCTCTAAAAAATATGCCGCATCGCCGCAAATAGCCGCCAAAATCGGCAAAAACAAAAATCCGTAAACCGGGA
>NZ_CALKTQ010000089.1 GCF_937997465.1 uncultured Campylobacter sp.
CGCCAAAATACCGAACTATTAGCGCGCCCGAGTTTACGAGCTGGGCGCCTCTAAGCGCGTTTAGCGAGGGTTGCCCGCTCGTGCCCTTTGGCTCGCCGTCGTCGCTTTGATTTTCCACTATCTGGCCGTAGCCGTTTCGTTCGCGCAGCGCCCACACGACGTGCGCGGCCTTTGGATGCTCGGCCTTTAGGCGCTCGTGCAAGGCCTTAAACTCGCAAATAGGACACAAAAAACACAAAAACGTCGATTTTTTGGCTTCAGTTTTGGTCGATACGACCCGCAAAACCGTTTGCAAATTTCTCCTTTAAATAAAGCCCGATTTTAGCGAAATTTTAAAAATATTCTTATAAAATGGCGGCTAAAATGAAATAAGCTCTCAAAAAGAATGAAAATGTTTAAAAAAATATCAAAAAAAACGCTTTGGCAAATCATCGCCATGATCGTATCTAGCGCCGTTTTTAGCGGCTCTGGGATCCTGATACTAGCCTTTATCAACAAATACCTCTTAAATTTAAAAGAACAAGACGCTCAAATTTTGCTCGCATTTTTTGCGCTTTTGATTTTATTTTTGGGCTTTTCGGTGCTCTCGCGCATCGCTCTTAGCGTAATCGGCAACGACTTTGTCTACGAGCTGCGAGCCAAAACGATAAAAAGGATCCTAGATACCGCAAATCAAAAAATCGTAGCCGCGGGCAAGTCAAATTTGATCGCCTCGCTCTCAAGCGACGTGCGCAGCCTAACCGACGGCTTTATGCAGGTGCCAAGCATCATCCAAGGCGTGCTCATCATCGGCGCGACGGGCGCTTATGTGCTTTATATCTCAGCCGAGATTTTCGTGTTTTTGGTGCTTTGGATGAGCGCGGCGACATGGATTTGCCGATACTTCATCAAAAATATCCACAAATACTACGAACAATGCCGTAACGGCGAGGATGCGCTATACCGCGACTATCAGACCTGCATCGAGGGACACAGGGAGCTTAGCTTAAATTTAGCCCGCGCGAAACGGCTTTTTTGGGACCGCTTTATCCCAAACGCAAAAAGCCTGCGCGAAAATATCGTAAAAGCCGAGATCCATCAGTCCTTTATGAGCAACTGGCTAAACACCGTGATGCTAGGCGCCGTGGGCATCGAGATATATTTTTGCCTAGCCTACGACGCCGCAAGCCTGCAAGACGCGATCACGGTTGCGCTAGCGATACTTTTTTTGCGAGCGCCCCTCATGATGCTGCTTTACTCGGTGCCTAGCGTATTTCGCGCGCGTATCGCCTACGAGCGGCTAAAAAAGCTAGACCTAGCGCCCTTTGAGCCGGAATTTGAGCTAGGCGAGACGGCTCCGCAAATTTGGCAAAAACTGCGCCTAAAAGATATAAATTTCGCCTATGACGAGGGGAGCGAATTTGCGCTAAAAGATATAAATTTAGAGGTTAGTCGCGGCGATACGGTATTTTTGATCGGTAAAAACGGTAGCGGCAAAAGCACGCTATTTATGATCCTAGCCGGGCTTCTAGCGCCAAAAAGCGGCGAGATGTTCGCAGATGACGTCAAGATCACCGAGTCAAATTTAAAAAGCTACGCAAACACGATTAGCGCGGTGTTTAGCGACTTTTATCTCTTTGACGAAGTGATGAGCGAGGATGAGGCACTAATAGAGGAGCTGCTAAAAAAGATGTCGATAGAAAATAAAGTAAGCGTCAAGGACGGGAATTTTAGCACGCTAAATCTCTCCCAAGGCCAGAAAAAGCGCCTCGCGATGGTCGCGGCGTTGCTTGAAAAGCGCAAATTTTTGATCCTTGACGAGTGGGCGGCTGATCAAGACCCCGAGTTTAGGCGGCATTTTTACACTGAGTTTTTGCCGGAGCTTAAAGCACAAGGCTACACGATTTTTGCGATCAGCCACGACGATGCGTATTTTGGTGCGGCGGATAAAATTTACGAGATAAAAAACGGCAAAATCGCGCTTATTAAGGGCTAAATTTCAGCTAAAGATGGTTAAAATAACGGATATCATTTTAAAATCAAGGAGACATAATGCAGCTAAGCGAAGAGGCAAGAGAAGCCAAAGAGATGGCGCTAGGTATGATGAATGATAACTTCATCGGCCTTACAGAGGATATGTGCGCGAAATTTGGCGGCTTTACGAACCCGCAAAACGTCAAAATGACCGATATCACCGAGGACGGCATGCACATCGCGTGCGATGAGGGCGAGGTCTTCGTGCCGTTTGAGAAAAAAGCCGAACTAACGGTCGAGAGCCTACGCGACGAGGTCATAAACATCGTAAACAGCATGGAGGGCTGAATCCTCCCCTTGCGCCTCTTTAGCCGGAGCGTAAATTTAGCGCGCTCGCTTGTTTTTACGCCAAATTTAACCCTCAAATTTAAACCCTTCCAAGCTTTACCTCGCATCAAATTTATTTTTAAAGCCTTTAAAATTTGTTCTTTAAATTTTACGATTTAAACGCTCAAAATCGTCTGCAAATTTAAACCCGAAATCCCACTCGAATTTCTATTTTATAAATTAAACTTACATAAATTGATTTTTATTATTAATTATGATAAAATCGAAGGGAGTTAAAATGAGCAAAAAAAGATTAGGCGCGCAAGGCGGCAAATTTATACTTTTGTCGCTAGTAGCAGCCGCGAGCCTAAACGCACAAACCCAAAACATCACGCTTGACGCCGCCATAGTAACGGCGACGGGTTTTGAAAGCACGCTAAAAGACGAGACTAGAAATATATTCGTCGTAACCAAAACAGACATCGAGGCCTACGGCTACCGCTCGGTAAAAGAGCTCGTAGAAAAGATCCCTAGCGTCGATTTCGTCAGCACCTCAAGCCTAGGCGAAAACATAGACATGCGCGGACAAGGTATGCGCGGAGACGGCGCGACGCCGACTATGGCCGTAAAAATCATGCTAAACGGAGTACCGATAAATATGGTCGATGCGGCGCATGGCATAATACCGCTTGAGATGATCGCGATCGAGGACATCGAGCAGGTCAAAGTGATGCCGGGAGGCGGAGCCGTGCTCTACGGCAGCGGCACTAGAGGCGGCGTGGTAAATATCATCACCAAGCAAAAGCCGCGAGATTTTTTCGCAAACGTGAGCTCCAAGATAGGCTCGTATAGCTACCGCGACGCCGCAGCCACCGTCGGCGGAAACGTGAGCGAGGATCTGTTTTTAAAATTTAGCGACAAGGCCTTCGGTCAAAAAGGCTACAGACACGACTACAAGGAGTGCAAAACTACCTAAGCGGCGGGCTAAACTACAAATTTAACGACTCTCACTCACTAAATTTGACGCCTAGCATATTTAAATCAAAAAGGAACGATCCGGGCACCCTAACCCAAGATCAAGTCTCGCAAAACCGCAGGCAAAATGCAAATAACGGCCTAACAAAGCTCTTTGAAAACGAGAAAATCGGCGTTAGCGCCGTTTACGAGGGCAAATTTAACGACTTTTACTCGGTAAATTTGATGCCGTATTATCAAAAAATCAAAATCAAAACCTCCTCGACCGAGTCGGCTCGCGGCGTGCGCTATCCATCGAAAGGGCTTTTTGGCGATAAAAAATACGGCGTAAATTTTAAAAACAAGCTCGACTACGGCAGCGGCGAGTTTATCTTCGGCTACGAACTATGAGCAAAACAAAGGCGAGAGAGAGTCGCACTACAAGGTGAAAACATCGCCGATAATAAGCCTAAAACACGACACGACGCTTGATCTACAAAAGACCACTCACGCGCTTTATTTTATGGAAAAGCATAAATTTACGCAGGTTTTTGATCTAAGCTTCGGGTATAGATTTGAGCGCGCGCAGTACGAGGCCAGCAGGGTTTCAGATATGAAGGGCTTTAGAAACGGCATGCCTTTTCCTCCGATGACTAGCTACAACGCCATAAGCGACGGCAGAGATATCGACAACCACGCGTTTGAGTTTACGCCAAATTTCAGATACTCAGACACCGGAAACGTATATTTTAAATTTGAGCGCGGCTACATCTCGCCCTCGCCTTCTCAGCTAACCGACAAAGATCAGATCACTAAACAATACAAATTTAACGACCTAAAATCGGAAAAATTTAACACCTACGAGATCGAGCTAAAAGATCACGTCGCAAGCATGCCGGTAAACGCTACCGTGTTTTTAACCGACACTAGCGACGAGATAGCCTATGTCGAGCTCGGGGCCAACCACGGAGACGCTTGGAAATACTACAACATCGCAAAAACTAGACGCTACGGATTTGAGTTTTTTAGCAGGCAAAATCTCTTTGATAGGCTGATTTTAAGCCAGTCCTACGCCTACGTAAACGCCACAATCAAAAAAGGCGATAACGCGGGCAAAGAGGTACCGTACGTCTCAAAACACAAATTTATATTCGGCGCGGACTACGAGATCGTGAGCGACTTGCACGTGTTTGCGGACTATAAATTTTACTCAAAGAAAAAGGACGTAAACTACGACAACATCCCATCTCGCAGCATCGTGGACGCAGGCCTTTCGTATAAATTTAAAAACGGATTTGGCATAACAGGAGGCGTAAAAAATCTCTTTAACAAAAAATACTACGACTACCAAGGCAAAAACAACCAAACCGGCATCTACGAGTATAGCCCGGCAAACGAGCGAAACTACTACGTAGAGTTTAAGTACACCTACTAAACCGCTAAATTTAGGGCTTTGTGTCCTAAATTTGCCTTTTTGGACGCTCTGTTTCTCTGCGAAAAGTTATTTGGATTTTGTTATCTAACGTTATGAAATACCGTCAAATTTTATTACCGATTAATGATAGCAGCGGTATAATAAACCGCTTTTGATAATTAATATTAGGATTAAAATGTTTGAGTATATAGAAGTCGGCGGTATATTTATGTGGCCGATATTTTGCCTCTCGGTGCTTGGCGTTGCGGTGCTTCTTGAAAAGGGAGCGTATTTTTTATTTATCGAAATAGACGCTACCAGCTCGTTTAAGATCAAGCTTTGCAATCTTATTTTAGAAGGCGACTACGCAAAAATCAAAGAGTTTTGCAAAAGCTACAAAAACTCGCTTGCTAAAACCGCGCTTTTCGTCGCGGAAAATTTGGGCGAAGGCGCTAGCAAAACGCAGATCGACTACATCGCCGAGGAGGCCGTATCCATGCAGCTAACCTCGCTTGAGCGGCGCACGTGGATACTGGGGCTTTGCGCGAGCGCGAGCCCGCAGCTAGGGCTACTGGGCACGATAGTTGGTATGATAAAGGCCTTTAGCGGACTTAGCGGCGGAGTGGACGCTCCGCTCGTAGCAGTCGGTATCTCCGAGGCGCTTTATACGACGGCTTTTGGGCTTATAGTGGCGATTCCTTGCGTGATATTTTTTCTCATGATTAGCAAGAAAATAGACTTCATCCTAAACGATCTAAACCGCATTATGAGCCTGTTTGGCCGCAGTTTTGAAAGGAGAAGCTGTGAAGTATGTCCGCAGAGATAAGACCAGATACGCCGGCATCTCGATGTTAAATTTGATCGACGTGATATTTGTGCTTTTGCTATTTTTTATGGTCACGACCTCTTTTAACAAATTTGCCCACATCGACATCGTCCTGCCCCAAAGCGCGTCAAATTTGGACGAAAAAGATACCAAAAACGTCGAGGTTTTTTATCTACTTAACGGCGAAGTGCTTTTGAGTATAAACGGCGAGCAAAAAAGCTTAAATTTAGCAGATCTAGCCGCGCAAATCGCAAATTTAACCCCAAAGCAAAAAGAGAGCGTCAAACTAAACGCAGATGAAGCGATAAACTACGGCGAGGTCGTAAATTTGATCTCTATTTTAAAAGATAGCGGCACGCAAAACGTCGAGCTAAATATCAAGAAAAAGCCCAAAGGATAGAAAATGAACCCGGTTTTATCTCCCTGTAAATTTAACCAAGGAGAACAACTATGATTGCTAAATCAAGCCAAGGAGCTATCGCGCTTTCGCTGATAGCAAGTCTAAATTTATACGCCGCAGAGGATAGCTCCACTAGACTAGACGCCACCGTCATAACTACGACTGGCTTTGAGAGCGCGCTAAAAGACGAGGTTAGAAACGTAACGGTAATAACCGCAAAAGAGATAGAGGACAGGGGATACCGCGATATCAAAGAAGCGCTAGAAAAAGCTCCGGGCGTCAGCCTAAACGGCAACAACGTAGATATGCGCGGACAAGGCTCCAGAAGGAGCTCGTCGGCTAGATCGACCACGACCGTAAAGGTGATGGTGGACGGCGTCGCGCTAAACATGATAGACACTACGCCTACTAGGATCCCCGTAGATATGATACCTATCGAGGACGTAGATAGGATAGAGATAGTCCCGGGAGGCGGCACCGTGCTATACGGTAGCGGCACGATGGGAGGCGTGATAAATATCATCACCAAAAAGAGCAAAAAGAAATTTTACGCAGGCGTCTCTAGCAAGCTAGCCTCATACTCCTATAAAGACGTAGCCCTAAACGTCGGCGGCGGAGTAACTGATGCGCTATCTTTAAAACTAAACGCGAAAAAATCGGACTCAAACGGTTATAGACGCGGAGATAAAACCAAAGAGGACTACGTCTCGGGCGGCCTAACCTATCAGATAACGGACGATCAGGCGCTATCTATAAACTCAAGCTATTTTAAAGACAAAAGCCGCACCACCGGCGCTCTAAGCAAAGCTCAGCTAGAGCAGGATAGAAGGCAAGCGGGATCAAGCAAAACCGACTTTCTAAACAAAAGAGTTAGCGTAAACGCCGACTACTCTATAAATTTAAACGACGCGCTGACGTTTAATCTATCGCCTTATTATCAAAAGCTAACCATGGACTCGTATAGCGCCTACAAAGACGGCGGCAGCGGAGCGCTAGGGCTAACCGACAAGCAAGCCGGGGCTAAATTTAAAGGCAAATACAGCTACGATAGCGGAGATTTTATATTCGGCTACGATTTTTTAAGACAAGAGGCCAAAAGATCTATACGCTCGAAATCCACCGGAAGACGCGGCCCTATCACTGTAAGCGCCGACGTCACGACCAAATTTGA
>NZ_CALKTQ010000090.1 GCF_937997465.1 uncultured Campylobacter sp.
GGTAATGACCGAGCCAAATTTAAAAGCAACGAAGTATAGAGCAAAAAGACAAGCCGCCGCCCAAATTTTAAAAACTAGAGTGAAAACTAACAAACACCGCCCTCCCCGGCGCATGCACCACCGCAGGATCTAGCGCACCTACGTGCTCGCCGCTGATAAACTCGGCGTAATCTTTATCAAAGATATTCGTCACGCCTAGCCTCACGCCCCAGCTGTTTTTAAACTCAAATCCGCCGTAAACGTCCATCGTCGTAAAGCTCTTTGCGGCTTCGCGCTTATCGATGCCAAAGCCGGTGGTTTTATCAAAATCTCCCCTATTTTGCTTTGCTACGTAGCGCACCGCAGTGCCGATATTGTAGCTGCCAAAGCTCGCGTAGTCTTTGTAATCAAAGGCCAAATTTGCCTCAAACGGGCGGATCTGATAGAGCGGTCTGCCGTCAGTTTTGTTTTGTCCGTAGTTGTAAAATAACGAAGTTTTTAGCCCGAAATTTCGCGCGAAGTTATACTCGCCGCGCAAATTTACGCTGTAAATTCTAGCGTCGACGTTACGCGTGATGACGGCGTTTCTGTTTATTGGCGGCGTGGATGAAGCGGCATGACGGCGATCGTAGATAACCAGATCCTGCACGTCGTCTGCGATAAAGTGCCCGCCCACGCTAAAGCTATCCTCGCCCTGGCGCGAACTTAAGTAATCTTTATAAAATTCGCTCTTGTAAGTAAAGCCCAAATTTACGCGGTTGTGACGCTCCGGTTTTAGCAGCGGGTTGCTCACCCAGCCGTTATTCATCGGACCGTAAAGCGTGTTAAATCGCTCCATGTTGCCGGGTATGCGCTGCAAGCTCTCAAGCGCCGCGTAGTAGCTATCCAGCTCGTTTGGCGTGAAATCGTATTTTAGGCTAGCGCTTAGGCCATCTTGCTTGACGCTACTGTCAAAATCATATCCATAAACGCTGCGGATAAGCCCTTTTACCGTTCTAAGCGGTGCGGCGGGCGCAAAATAGGGCTCGTTTAGCCCCTTTAAATTTGATCTCATCCAGTCGTAGTTTAGAGCTAAACTAAGCTTGTGAGCGTCGTTAAATTTATAGCTTAGCGTATCAAAAATCCTCGTTCGCTTATTTGTCACGTCGGCAAACCTATATCCGTTAAAAACCCAGCCGCTAGGCTGTTTTACGTACCTTTTGCCCTCATGATTATCGTGCTGATAGCTGATACCCGCAAGATTATGAAAGTCGCCCAAGTCCGCGTCGTATTTTAGCTCGGCGTCCACGATTTTTCTATCCAGTTCGACCTTGACCGTCTGCGCCGCGCTTCTTAGATGATAGTTGTCGGCGTTTCTGCTCACGTCGCGCAGCATTAGCTCGAAATTTAGCGTATTTGATAGATCCTCCGCGCCGATACGAGCGTTAAATTTACCGACGTATCGCTCGGTCTTGACGGCGTCCATGAGATGGTGAGGCTGCTTGTCGTCGTCGATGTTGTCGTGTACGAGCGTAAATCTAAACTCGCTTAGCTCGCTAGGCACGAAACCAACGACTGCGCTTTGCCCCTGCCTGGCGTAGCCGTAGTTCCACTCTCTGCCGCCGCCGTCTTTGTAGCGGTTGGCTTTAGAAAAGTTCGCGTTTAAAATCGTGTAGAAATTTGCGCCGCGGTATTTAAAAAGTCCCGAACCGTAAAACGTCCTGCCGTAAAATCCGCCCGCGACGTGAAATTTATTCATAGAATTATCAAGCAAATCCGTCACGAAAAAATAATCATCCCTAGGCGCGCGGTCGAATTGGTTTTCGGGAAACGCGCTTTGGGCGATGTTTGGCGTATAAGGCGGCGGAGGCGTAAAATCCTTTATCGGCTTTATGACGTCGAGATTTGCGCCGTTTGCAAATAGCGCCGTCGCAGCCGCAGCCAGACTGATAGCTAATCTCATTTAGTATCCTTTATGATAATTTTGATTTTTTGTATCATAATTATATAGAAAAATATTTGAAAAAATCTTGATTTTCGTTTTTGACGCTAGAGAAGTTAAATTTGATAAACGTAAATTTTAGGCAAAGAGTGAATAGTCTGAATCGATGTGTAAAATTTAAAAACTCAAATTTACATTTTCAAGGTGCGGGTCTCGGTGGGTAAAATTTGAAGCCGAAATTGACAAATTTGACTTTAAATTTGAGCGTAAAACGATAAGGTGAAGTATTTTTTCTTTAGACGAGGCGGAAATGAGCCGAGCGAGGGCGCGTATATAAAATACGTAACCGAGCTTCGGCGAAATTTCCTTCTGCTTGCAGTTGCGAGTGCAACGAAGCAAAGCGAAGTATAAAGGAAAAAGACAAGCCGCTAAGGATAAAAGAAACTAAGTATCTGCGTCGCCGCTTTTTCTTCTATGTATGGGATTATATAACTTGGCGAATAAAGATTTTGGCCGCTTTCGATCTCGAGATTGGTTCTTTGTTCGCTGCCGTTTGCGCGGATCATCACGCTGATATAGGCTCTATACAGATAATAATCCGTCCTGTCGTAAAAATCATCGTCAAACGGGTCGCCAAAAAGCATGCCAAAGCCCATGTTACGCCTGTATCCGTAGCCGCCCCAGCCGTAACCCATGCTCATATACGCGCGCGGGCGTTCGCGTCGCTCAAAGCGCTGCAAGCTCGTAAAATCGCCCATTATCACGATATCAGCGCTCTTTTGATCCATGCTTTGGGTAAAGCCGTTTTGCAGTAGCTTGTTTCGCACGGTATTTTCTAGCGTGTTTGCGTAGCCGCAGGAGTTTTTAAAGTAAACGTAGACGCTGCGCGAGGCTTTTTTCACGTCGCCGTTAGTGATGAAAATCGGCACCGTGCTTCTAGCATAAAGCTCTGGCGTGCGGGGCTCGCCGCAGCCTACGAAAAAAATCGCAAATAGCAAAATAGAGAAAATTTTTGGTTTCATTTCGCGTCTCCTTATTCAAATTTGACCGCCGCAAATTTAACGCGGACGGGTCAAATTTAGGATCAAATTTAAGCGTATTTTACTACTAAATCTTTACGTTTGAGTAAATTTATAACACGAGCTTGATCTCGTTTTCAAGGGTTGCTTTTGGCGTGAGTCCAATGAAGCGCTTTTTGAGATTGCCCTCGCCGTCAAAGACGAATATCGCGGGCACGCCCATCACGCCGCCTACGGCCTTGCTAAAATAATCAACCGAAACCTTATCGCTAATCACGTCGTAGGCAATATGGTGCTGCCTAACCATGTCGATATCTTTATCAAATCCAAGGCTCGGTCCAAATATCCCGTAAACGCCGAATTTGTCCTTAAATTCGGAGTAAATTTCATTTACGATAGGAGCTTGCGCTACGCAGGCGCCGCAAGAAGTGCCGAAGAAAAATAGCATGTATGGCTTGCCGTCCGTTTTGAGTCGTCTGCCCTCCGGGAAATAGTGCGTATCTACGCCCTTTGGCGAGTTTAGGCTGATGTGGTGTTTGTCAAAGCCGCTATTTCCGCAGCCAGCGATCATCGCCGCCGCAAAGACTAACAATATATATTTTTTTATCATAATTCTCCCAAATTTAAACCGTCGCAAAGGCGCTTTGACCCTTTGGCTCGCTTGCTAGTCTCTCGCATGCCTCCGCACGCTCGCCCTCGCTCACGTAGTGGATATTTTCCATCTTGCCGTGCCTTAGATAGACGATCTTATCGCCAAACTGCCCAAGATCGGGGTTATGCGTGATGAGCAGGATGGTTTTGCCCTCGCTTCGCAGTTTTTGAAACAGCTCCAAAACTACGCGCTCGTTGGCTTCGTCTAGGTTACCAGTCGGCTCGTCGGCTATCAAGATATCAGGATCGTTGATCAGGGCGCGCGCGATGCACAGACGCTGCTGCTCGCCGCCGCTAAGCTGACTCGGACGGTGATCTAGCCTATGTCCCAGTCCAACGCGCTCGAGCGCCTTTTTAGCGTCCTCTTCGTCCACACTACTGTGATAGTACTGCGCTATCATCACGTTTTCGACGCAGTTTAGGTAGGGGATGAGGTGAAACTGCTGAAATATTAGCCCGATCTTTTCGCGGCGAAATTTGAGCGTCTCCTCGTCGCTAAGTCTGCTAGCGTCGTCTCCGCCTAGCGTGTACGTGCCTGCGGTTGGCTCGTCCATAAGCGAGAGGATATTTACCAGCGTACTTTTACCGCTACCGCTTGGACCCATTATGCTAACCCATTCGCCGGCATTTACGTCAAAGGTAATGCTCTCCAGCGCTCTTACTTCGCCAAATCTTTTTTCTATCCCGTTTAATCTTATCGCGTACTGCATATTATTCTCCTCTTAAAATATCGGCCATCTTATTTTCTAGCGCCCGTTTGATCGGATAGATCGAGGCCACGCCCGCAAAAACGAGCGAGATAACCATCGCTATCGGTATGCTCATAAATCTAAAATCGATGCTCGAATCAAAAATCGCGTAGCCTAAAATTTGCGCCAAACCATAGCCTAAAATAGCACCCGCCAAAGCCGCCGCAAGCGCCGTGACGAAGGTCTCGACGCCGAACAAATTTAACACGTTTTTCTTACTAGCTCCAAGTGCTCTAAGCAGCGCGATCTCCTTTGAACGCGAAAACAAAATCGCGCTTAGAGTCGTGTTTACGCACATTGAAGTGATAAGCAAGATGACAAAGCTAACTAGCGCCATCAAAAGCTTAATTTTGTCTAAAATCAGACCCTCTGATTTTGAAATTTTAGCCACGGGTTTAACCGAAATTTGCTCGTCGCTAAGGCTCTTGCCAAGCTCGCTGATGTAGTCAAATTTGCCCGTCACTACGGCCTCGGCATAGTTTAACGCATTTGGCTCGTTTGCTATCTTTTGCGCTAGAGGTAGCGAGATGATGAGTAGCGAGTCCTCTTTGTCGCCGTCTTGCACGATGCCGCGGATCTTTACTTTTTCGCCCGCATTCGCGCCGATTTGCCTTACTTCGATCGTGTCGCCAACCTTAAATCCGCTTTGTTTGGCTAGATCGGTGCCGATTAGTGCGTTTCTCTCGTCAAAATCAAGCGTTATGCCTTGCCCCTCTTTAACCTCTAAAAACGGCTTAACCCGCGTTAGATCGCTAAATTTGACGCCCATAGCGATCGCGGTCGTTGGGCCTATGTTTACCTGCGTGAAAAGATATCCGCTCTGCCCGATTAGCTTGTCGCTTGGGATTTTGGCGATCTTTTCGTTAAATTTAGCCTCGTCTATTGCGTCGCTAACGGGGTCTGCGGGAGCGAAAACCACGTTAGCACCGTAGCTTTTTAGCTCCTTGGTTACTTTTGAGTCGATATCTAGATATACGTTTACAAAAGCCGCCGTCACGCACGCGCCAAGCAGGATAGAGACGATGATGACGCCCACTCTAGCCGCGCCAAAGCGCAGGCTTTTAAAAATGACGTTATAAAAAAAGCCTTTATTTGCGATCATATAGCACCTCCGCAGGCAAGAGTTTAACGACGCTTCTCATCGGCACGAGCGAGCCCGCGATCGAGATAAGAAGCGCAAAAGCGATACTAAGCGGAAGCACGATCCACGCGATGCCGATGCCGTAGCCAAAGATACTGTAAGCGATTATGTAGCTAAGCGCGTAACCCAAAAACGCACCCAAAATGCCCGCAAAAAACGCCACGACTAGGCTTTCGCTCGCAAAAAGGGCGTAAATTTCAAAGTTGCTAGCACCTATGGCTTTTAGTAGGCCGATCTCTTTTTTGCGTCTGTAAATTTCGCTAGTCATCAGCGAGGTGATGCCGATAGAGGAGACCGCAAGCGCGATGACGCTAACGATACCCATTAGGCTTTGGATTTTTTTCACGATATTACTCTCGGCGTCGCTTACCTGCATCATCGCCTTTGCCGCGACGCCAGCGTAGTTCTCCTCGATCTGATAGGCTATGGAGCTAACATAGGCCGAGCAGTACCACATATCGTATTCGGCACTATCTAGGTTGTCTAAATTTCGCCTGGCCTTAACCGAGAGGTCGTTTTCCGGGATCGTCATCGCCGAAACCTCGGCTTTTGAGTACTGTCCGGGCTTATTTAGAAGCTCCTGAGCTAGCTTTAGCGAGGTTACGATCTTATAGCTTTCTTCGCCGGCTCCTTTTAGCACGCCCGCGATTTTTACGCTACGTCCGTTTAAATTTAGTTCGCCGCCGACGCTCAAATTTCGCTTTGCGGCTAAATTTTCGCCCACGAGTACGTTTTGCGTATCGTCGTCCTCTATCCATTTGCCCTCAACCGCCCAAAAGCCAAATAGCGTTTTTACGCCCGTTTTAAACTCCGGCTCGTCAGCCACGTTTGCAAATTTATCAAACCAAGTGCCCGTGATTTGGTATTTTTCGCCGCTAGCGTCCTTTACCTCTCCGTTTAGAAACGGCGCAAACGCCACGATGTTGTTTCGCCAAAAAATTTCCTTTACCTTATGCAAATCCTCTTCGTTTAGGTAGTTTTGCGATTTTAGCGGGGTGAAATTTTTGCCCTCGATCTCGATAGCTAGCGCTTCGCCCTTTGGCAAGACGACGATGTTTGAGCCGTAGCCTCGCAGCTCACTAGCGATCTGATCGCCGATTTTTAGCGTGATATTTAGCATACAAGCGATCAAAACCGTCGCCAAAAGTATGGTGATAAAGGCCATACCTTTTTGCACCTTTGAGCCGGTGATCGAGCTTTTTATAAGCCTTAGTTGCATATTTTTCATTTTAAAGTCCCGTTTATATCGACGTATTTTTCAGGGTTGGCTTCAAATTCCGCCTGAGTTTTTTCGTTTTCAAAGAAATACGTCCTGTTGTAGTATAAATAAGATTTCGAGCCGATATTGCTTACTTTCTTGCGGCTTACCGGATCTAGCACCATTTTTTCGACGACTTTTGAGAAATAGTTCGCACCGCTTTGGATGGTATCAAGCGTTACGGTTACGAATTTGCCGTCAAATTCAAACGGCATAGGTATCGGGTTGCAGCCGCCCTCTTTGCCGACTGATGGCAAGAAAATGCGTACATTGCACGAGATGCAGATGAGATCGCCGCCCTTTTTGACGTAGCCCATATCGCCACATATCGCGCACGCGTCAAAGACGATGATCGGCGAAGCGCGGTCTGAAAAGCGGTTTAAAAGAAAAAACCTTATCTCCCTGCCTTCGTCGTTTATATAGGCGTAGCGGTGAAGTTCGTTGTCGGCGAGTTTTTCGACGTCAAATTTAAACTCGTTGTTTACGGGTTCTACGATGATAGGATCTGAGATCTCGGGCGGTTTAGATGCGTGCAGATCGTAGTAAAGCCCGAAAATAAGAGCCGTAACGACGATAGCTATGCTACTTTTTGAGTTTGTCGCCATGAAATTTCTAGCCGCGTTGTTAAATCTAAATTTATTCGAGCCCACGACTGATTTTACGAGCGGAGCCGGACGTTTTTTGAAATTTATAGCCGCCAAAATCAAAACCGAAAAGATGAAAAAATACTGCGCAAAAGTCGTATAGTAAATACCCTTAGCCACGAGCGAGAGCGCCCACGGATACGTAGGTATCATGCCCGCTCGCATAAACTCAAGCCCCGTGTTTGAAATAGCTTGCACTATCAAAACTGCAAGAAAAAGAAGCGAAAACGTCCATAAGACATGCTTGCACAGGCACTCTTTTAAATTTGAAACGACGAAAAATAAAATCAGTAAAAGCAAAAATGCAAATATCATCAAAAATAAGCTGATGATGGACTGCGTATCGAGTAGCTCGCCTGCAAATACCGGAAAATTCGCGCTAGCGTGAGCATAGGTTAAGCCGTAGCCCGCGCCCAAGGCGAAAAACGTTATCATCTTTGCAGGGTTAAATTTGATAAAAATCCAAAGCGCGCTAACTAGCAAAAATACCAAAGTAGCCGCGTCAAATACCATTTTAACGCCCGCGTCGTGAAGCGTGAGTCTAGCGATCTTAAAAACGACTATGCCTGCTGCGATACCCAAAACCGAGGGTAGAAACAGCGCTTTTAGGCTCTTTTTGTCGTTGTTTAACGCTGCAAAAAGGACAAATCCCAGTAACGATGAGATAACTTGGACGAAATATATAGACATGATCAGCCCTGTAATTTAAGAATTTGAATAAAATTTAGAGCGGACTTAGCCGCTCTAAGCCCGAATTATTTAGCAGGCGCTCCGGTATATTGGAATTTATAGGTCGTGGTAAACGGCTCGAACCATTTACCTACGCCCGTTTCTTTGTCTGCGTGACGACCGAAGCCTTGTTTTTCAGGATTTTCTATATGAAATTTTAGCTCGTAGTTGCCCACACCTGCGTCCATTTTTAGGTTAGCGCCGTAGTGAGGACCGTCGCTTGCAACCATAGGCATAAATGTTCCTTTTTTAACTTTGCCGTTATCAAGGTTTTTTAGCTCGTAGTTAATCTTTAGGTATGGGATCCACTCACCTTCGCCAAAGCCGTTTTTATTA
>NZ_CALKTQ010000091.1 GCF_937997465.1 uncultured Campylobacter sp.
TGTGGCCGGCGAGCCCAAAAAAGGCGAGCTAAGCCCCGAAAAAGAGGCGTTTTTAAGCGCGAGATACGAGGAGCTCAAAAAATCCTGCGCCCAAAAGGACGCGAGAGCCTGCAAACGCGTGATATTGTTTTACCAAAAACAGCCCAAAAAGCAAAACGAAAAAGACATTCGCGAGGCGATGCAAATTTTACTCGGCGTGTGCAAGGATGGCAAATTTGACGCGTGCGCGGCGGCTGGCGAAATGCACATAAATAACAAAGACTTCATCGCCGCTAGAGAGATTTTGAGCCCTGCTTGCGATAGCGGCTATCAGGACGCTTGCGTGATTTACGGCAGGAGTTTCGAGGAGCAGGGCGCGCCAGGCAAGGAGGAAAAACGCGCGAAAAAACTGTATGAAATCGCCTGCGAAAAGGGCTCGGCGCTAGGATGCGAGTATCTAGGGTTAGCGATCGGCAGCAGCGCGCCGGAGCAGGCGGTCGGCTATATGCGCAAGGCGTGCGAGATGGACGCTTGGCGATGTTTTAGATTTGGCACGATGGCGATGCCCTACGGGGCCAAGGAAGCTATAAAAGCGCTTGTTAGAAGTTGCCACGAAACAGATATGCTCGCTGGCTGCATCATGCTAGCTAAATATCACGAAAAAGAGCTACGCGAGATCTCCGGCGAAGCTGAGGTGAAACGGCTGCATGCGCGGCTTTGCGAGCTGGTGCCGTACGGAGAACACTGCGAAAAGGTGCGGTAAATTTAGCTAAATTTGCGGCTTTTGGGTTTGATATGGCGGGTCCGGCGAGACGAGGGTAAATTTGAGGTCAAATTTAAAAGCACCCGTCAAGACGGCCTAAAAATTTAACAAAAACCAGGTCAAAGGAGCAAAAATGGCGATCATAAAAGTCGATCTACAAAAATCATATCGTATCCTAAATCCGGGTGCGACCACGCTCGTATCGGCAAAATACGGCGACGACGTCAATGCGATGGCGATAACGTGGGCGCAGGCGCTTGATTATGACAAGGTTACCATCGTGCCTCACAACGGCTCGTATACGAGGACGCTCATCGAAAAGAGCGGGTATTTCGCCGTGCAGATCCCCACGGCAGCGCAGGCGGAGCTGGTTAGCGAGCTGGGCGCCGAAAACAACTCGCGCTTTGATAACGCGGACAAGATGAAAAACGTGGAAATTTTCTATCAAGATGACTTCGATGTGCCGCTGATCGCGAGCTGCGCCGCATGGCTCGTTTGTAAGCGCATCCCAGAGCCTCATAACGAGCAGAGTTATGATCTTTTCATCGGCGAGGTCGTTGCGGCGTATGCGGACGAGCGGGTCTTTGACGGCGGACACTGGCTGTTTGAAAAGATCCCTGACGAGCTAAAAACGCTTCACTACGTCGCCGGCGGTCGGTACTATCTGGACGGCAAAGCAGTAGATACCAAGCGCACGCCCATAAGTGGCGAGTAAACCGCCTCGCAAAACGCTGGTAAATTTGTAAATTTAAGACGAGCGCACGCGTGAATACGCGGCGAGCTTCGGTAAAATTTCAAACTAAAGAATCTAAAAAAGGATAGAAAATGAAAAAATATATCGTCATCACCGGCGCAAGTTCGGGTATCGGAGCGGCTACGGCAAAGGCGTTTGCTGGGCGCGGAGAAAATTTGATCATAATCGCGCGTAGAGCGGAGTTGCTGCAAAGCTTAAAGGACAAGATCGCGCAGATCGCGCCCAAATCGGACGTCGTGATTAAAATTTGCGACCTTGCGCGCAGCGAGAATGTCCTAGCGCTTTGGGACGAGCTAAAAAGCTACGAGCTAAAGGCGCTAATTAATAGCGCTGGCTTTGGGGATTTTGGCTTAGTGGGAGAGCAGGATTTACAAAAAATGGTAAGAATGATAGACCTAAACGTAACCGCGCTCGCGATACTTTCGAGCTTATTTACGCGAGATTACAAACGCAAACAAACTCAGCTTATAAACATCTCCTCCGTGGGCGGCTATTTTCTGGCGCCCGGCGTCGTGCCGTATTGCGCTACAAAATTTTTCGTAAGCGCTTTCACCGAGGGTTTGAGCCACGAGCTGGCGCAGGATAAAGAGGCCAAAATGCAGGCTAAAGTTCTAGCTCCCGCCGCGACTAAAAGCGAGTTTTGCGACGTAGCTTCGGGAAAGCGCGGATTTGATTACGATGCGGCGTTTTCGCAATACCACAGCAGCGAACAAACGGCAGAATTTTTGCTCACGCTTTACGATAGCGATGCATGCATCGGAGAGGTGGATTTGGCTAGCTTCGAATTTAAACTTAGCGAACCGAAATTTAATTATATAGCGACCGCCAAATAGCGGGTCGGGTGAGGCGCAAGCTCATTTATAGCTTGCGCTGTTAAGTTGCTTCTTTACGTGCGAGCAGGACTTGATTCGGCTTCGTAGCGACAAGCTGCGCAGGCAGGCGCCTTTGAATTTTACGCATTTATAGATCGCGCGACGTGCCGCGCCGCGCGACGAAGCGTAAAATTTTAGAATAACGTAGCGCCTGAGCTAAATTTGACCCCAAAACGCGGTAAAATTTAAAGAAATTTAAGGAGCGAAAAATGGAAAAATCCGCCTTGGTGCTTGGCGCTACGGGCGTCGTGGGCAGGGAGCTGGTACGTGAGCTTTGCGAGGGCCCGGGTTACGATGAGGTAGAGGCGTGGGTGCGCCGCGAGATAGGCTTTTGCCACCCTAAGCTTCGCGCGCGGATCATTGATTTTGAGGGTATCTCGGATATCGTGCCGCATAAATTTGACGAATTTTTTTGCGCGCTGGGCACGACGATGAAGCAGGCAGGCTCGCGCGAGGCGTTTTTACGCGTGGACGTGGACTACGTCTATGCAGCGGCGAAGTGGGGCAAAGCACAGCGGGCGTGTGGCGCTTTGTGCTCGTATCATCTCTGGGTGCGAACGAGGGCTCGCTAAGCTTTTATCTGCGCGCCAAAGGGCAGATCGAGCGGCGCGTGAGCGAGCTTGACTTTGACAGCCTTCAGATCGTCCGTCCGCCGATAATCTTGGGCGAGAGATCGGATACTCGCCTGCTAGAACGGTTCGCAGCGGCGGTTTTTAAACTGCTGCCCGCCTGCGTTCGGTAAATTTAGACCGCTTAGCGGCGCAAGTAGTGTCCGCTGCGAGCGTGATTTTTGGCTTCAAATCCTATAAAAATTCACTCATTTTTTCTCTTTATTTTGTTTGATCTCCTCAAGACTTAGACCGCTTTTACC
>NZ_CALKTQ010000092.1 GCF_937997465.1 uncultured Campylobacter sp.
GCCGTTGTGATCGATCACTTTGCCAGGATTTAGCAGGGCGTCTGCAATACGAGCAACCGGGAATGCGTAGTTTGTCGCCTTTTGTAGCCAGCTTTGACCCGTACCCGCTACCGCCGCGGCTTTAGCGACAAAGCGGCCGTTTGCGTCAAATTCTCCGCTATCGGTACCGATAAACTCGCCCTCGTCGTTAAATTTACCCACGCTTGCGCTATTTACGCCGCCGATTACAGCACCCTTGCAAGTCGGAGCGCCGCCGTTTGAGTAGTGGTAGCTAAGGCCAAATCCTCCGCCAGGAAGCCCGATCTGACCTAACATCGCCGCCAAAGTCACCATCGCCCAGTGCGGCTGCTCGCCGTGATGCGCGCGCTGCATACCCCATCCACTCATTATCATCGTGCGGTTAGCGGCGAAGGTATCGGCAAGCTCTTTTATGAGGCTTGCTTTTAGGCCGCAAATTTTGCTCGCCCACTCTAAATTTTTAGGCATGCCGTCAGTTTTACCGAGCAGATACGGCAGGAACTTATCAAAGCCGCTCGTATAGGTCTCGATGAAGTTTTTATCGTATTTGCCGCTCTCGTATAGATAGTGCATCATGCCTAGCATCATCGCGGTGTCGGTGTTTGGCACCGGAGCTATCCACTGAGCCTTGTCAAAGTACTGCGCCGTATCGCTTCTAATAGGATCTATTATTATGACCTTTATGTCGCTGCGTTTTTTAAGCTCTTCAAAGTACTTAAAGCCCTGCTCGTCGGTGCTAGTCCACGCTATGCGAAGGGTTGCCATCGGGTTTGCGCCCCAGATGACGACTACTTTTGAGTTTTCTAGTACCACAGGCCAGCTGGTCTGCTGCTCATAAACCTCGATACTACCCACGACGTGAGGCATGATGATCTGGCTAGCACCCGTCGAGTAGTCGCCGAGAGACCCGACAAATCCGCCGCTAAGATTCATAAATCTATGAAGTAAGATTCGCGAGTTATGTACGTTGCCGCTTGATTTCCAGCCGTAGCTACCCGCAAATACGCTCTCTAGCCCCTTTTGCTTTCTCGTCTTTTTTAGCTCTCTGGCCACTAGTTTTATCGCGTCCTCGTAGCGTACGCGTACCCAGCCGTCTTTACCTCTTAGCTCTGGTTTTGGCGAATCCGGATTTTCTAGGTAGCTTTTGCGCACCATAGGGTATTTTATGCGTGATTTATAGACCATATCGGCGGTGTAGTGTTGCAGCGGATTATACACTTCGCTCGTTTTTTGAAACGGCTCTGATTTTACGATCTTGCCGTCTTTGATGCTAACCTTTAGCATGCCCCAGTGAGCAGCCGTTAGCACCTCGCCGTTACGTACGTTTGCCGTATTTAGCTCGGCGCCGAGTAAATTTGACGCCGTTACGCTAGAAAACAAAGGAGCTGCCGCAAGTGCCGCTCCGCCTTTTAATACATTTCGTCTTTGTAGGTTCATTTTCCTCTCCTGTTTTATTTCTCGGTCGAATAAATCCGACCTCCGAGCGGGAGTATAAATACTCCCTGCACCCACCTGAAGCACACCGCTTCTTTCGAAAGTGGCGTAAATTCGACTCATTTTTTTCTATTTTTGATTCCTCAGATCAGCAAAGCCGATCTTTACGGGCGGAAGCGCAAGCGCTCCCTGCACCCGCCTAAAGTCCCTACTGCGTAGGGTACCCTGTAAAATTTACTTCGCAGGTTGGCAAAGCCGGTCTTTTGCACGGACTCAAATTTAAGCTTTTACGCTCAAATTTGACCGCTCTCTCGTCCAGCGAGTCAAATTTGACGGCTAAAAGCCTCGTTCGCGCAGCCTAGCCCGCAAAGTAGCCGCTCAAATTTAGCGTATATCTCGTTTTGTACGCTAAATTTACTATCCGCCGAACCTTCAAATTCGGCGTTTTAAAAACAGCCGCTTCGCCGCGACTTTTATAAAATTTAGCTCCCGCAAATCTCGTCCATTTGCGGGAGCGCCAGGAGTAAATCCTCGTCAAATTTACGCGCCGCTTTTTACTTTTTCGCCACGTTCACGTCGGCAGAGTGCTTTTGTAAGTACTGTATCACCAGCCACTCGTCGTCTTTGCCGATCGCCGTTCGCGCGATCATCGATTTTAGCAGGTTAGGCCACTGATTTGCCTTGTAGTGCGTGGTTTGATGTAGCGAATGACACACTCCGCAGCTCTCTTTGTAAAGCTCGCCGCCCTTAGCAAAAAGCCCGCCTAGATCGCTCGTGAAGCCGTCTTTTTGCGCATAGACCACGGTCTCAACCTCGTCCCATTTGCCGTTAGCGCCCTTTTTTACGACCTTTATCTCAGGCGTTGCGGTTTTGGCAAACGCCACGGCGATGACGCGCTCGGAGTCGCTAAAGTAAACGACGTTGCTAACGGCGGGATTTTGGTAGCCTTTAACGGAGATTTTCACGCGGTCGCCCTGCGTGGCTAAAATTTTAACCCCGTTCGTCGGCAAGAGTCTGCCTATGCTTTTTTGCGACGTCGCGTCGGCGTAAACGTCTTTTACCGATGGGCTATACACCTCGCCCACTGCAAAGAGCGAACAGGCTAGCAAGCTTGATAGTAGGATTTTTTTCATTTTGCTCCATTAAATTTAAGATGTAAAAGGATTATATAAGAAAAGTATGATGAAAGTATGATTTTATAAAAATATAATTTTATATTTGCGCGGTTCATGCCGTAACTTTGCAAGCAAAATTTGCAAATTTAGCGGTAAAAGCTTACGAAAAAATACTAATCTTGGTTTTAAATTTTAAAAGCGAATTGGGCAAGGTTATTGAAAGCAAATTTGAAAGCGGCAGCTCGCAAAACGCCCGAAATTTAGGAGGGTTCGCGAGCTAAAAAAATTACTCTGCGCTATAGCTTGAGAGCATATCAAAAGTAGGCGCAAAAAAGAGCGCTCCGGTGATCGGCGTGCTAAAATCAAGCAATCTATCCGAGTTGCCGCGCGGCTCGCCGATAAACATCTTATTTAGCATCGCTTCAACCGTCGAAAACGTGCTAGCATACGCGATAAAGTACGTCCCCGTCATGCTTCCCTCGACAAAAGGCATATTTCCGCGAACGACTTTTTTATCATCTCCTACGTTTGCCGCCGCAGAGTGCGAGTTGCTTGGCTTTTCATCCTCGCTCATCTCGATGTCATAAGCCTTTGAGCGACCGATCACCTTTTCTTGCTCGCTCACGCTAGTCGCGTTCCACTCCCTCATTTTATGTTTATATTTTTGTACGAA
>NZ_CALKTQ010000093.1 GCF_937997465.1 uncultured Campylobacter sp.
AAATTTAAAATTTAAGCAGGCGAAATTTGACGAGAACGGACGTAAATTTGCCCGTCAAATTTCAAATTTGACCAAATCTTGCTAGCTTCTAAAAATGCGCCACTTAGAGTGGTTAAAATTTAGCGCTATGCGGTGGTTAGGCTCTAAACTACAGCATTTGAAGCGACTGCGAAAACCGCCCGAGATAAAAAGGCAAATTTAAAAAGCGGTGCGCTAGAGTAAATTTGCGCTTACCGCTCGTCTCGCGCCAAAAGCTTTGCCGTGCGTCCGTTTTTTCGCACTTCTTTGAAAAATATCCGCAGCGCCTTTTGCTCCTTTGCGCCGATTTCGTAGCTGATAAATTTGAGATACCATTTGATATCGTCCGCGCTGATGCCCCTAGTTTGGGCGTATTTGGCGAGGATATAGTTTGGGATTTTGACATTTGCTCGCAAAAACTCGCGCGCCAATCGCTCATACGCGCCGCGCCCCTTCACGCAGGAAAATCGCCCGAAAACAAACGGCAAGCCCGTCCGCTCGCGCCACGCCCGCCCCATATCGTAAAACGCATCCTCGCCCTCCCGCAGATACGCCTTTAGCGCGCGGTCGCCGATGAGCACCTCGCCCTCAAGCCCCAGCACTTCAGCTAGCGCGTTTGAGCTAGCAGACGCGGGGTCGAGACGCGCGGCGGTGCCCTTTCGCACGAGCACGCTTTTGACGTCGCCTTTTGCGACGATGCCCAGGCTCACCTTTTTATAGCGTTTTTTGCCGCTTTCGATGCTTGAAATCACGGCTGCGTCGATCCTACGGCAGCACAGATCGCGGTTTAGTTTGCTTGGCACGCCCTTTTTAAATTCGATGATTTTTTTGTCCTGAGAGCTTAGGCGCGAGCGCTTTAAAAATACGTGAAAAGGAAGCAAATTTAGATAATCAATCTTGCCAAAAATCATAAAAACTCCGAATTTATAAGGATTTGCGCCGTTTTAAAACGAGCCAAATTTAAAGCCGAATCCTAATGCGTAAAATTTCTAAAACCAAAATCGTCGCTCGCGGCAAAAGATACGGTCGCGAGCTTTGGTGCGATACCGCAAATTTAACCGATTCGCGCCGCAAAATACGCCCGAACTAAAGTTAAACGAAAATGGCGCAGGTCTAGGCCGCCCAGCAAAAGCTCGCCCCAATAGGCAACGATGAAAAACCGCCAAAACGCGCCGAACCGCTCGCTAAAACCAAAGCGGGCACTTTGCGCGGTTAAATTTGAAAAAGCGGCGACTCCGCACGGGAAATCGCCGCTAGCGGTGCAAATTTGGGCTCAAGGCCGAGCTATTTTGCATCGTTAAATTTGATATTCGTGCTCTTCAAGCTCGTCGTTCAAGAGCTTCGTAAATCTCGCTGCATGCGCCTCTATCGCGCTATCAGGAACGCCCGGCTCCACGCCGCAGCTAGCAAAGATGCGCCCGTAAACGAGCTCGCAAAAGTCCGCGCAGCACTGAAGCGGCAGCAAAATCTCGTTTAGGGTAAATTTGATCGCGCCGTGCTTGGAGTATTCGCCTAGCCCGCCGCCCGCGCTCACGGCGATTTGTAGCTGTTTGCCCGCGATCTTCGCGCCCTCGCCGTAGGCAAAGCCGCGGCTGAGCACGTAGTCGATGTAGGCCTTTAGCATGGAGGGCACGTTAAAGCCCATCATCGGGAACAAAAACACGATGCGATCGGCGCGCAAAAACGCCTCTTGCTCTGCTTCGACGTCGATTTTTAGGGCGTCGGTGCCATATAGCCCCTCTAGGTGGCGAACCTCGGCGCCTGCGCTTTTAGCGGCGTTTACCAGCGCCTTGTTTAGGCGAGAGGCGGCGAAATTTGGGTGAGATAAAACTACTAGCGTTTTCATTTTGGCTCCTTTTTTGATAAATTTTAGAGCATTTGCGCTTTTGGGACGTTAAATTTAAGCTGATTAAATTTGCTGATTTTTAAACTCTCCTCAAACCGCAAAAGTCTTATTTTTGAGAAATTATATCATCAAAAGCCTAAAAACGGGTTAAGGCGAGCGGCTAAATTTTAACTAGTAAGACACTAGATGGTACGGCCGTAAATTCTCGCTCAAATTTATCTGCAAAATCCCCAATCATCTAAGCCGTCAAATTTGCCCTCACTTAAAAATATCAAGGTTCAAATTTAATTCGTCTATGATAGATAAAAGCTCTGAAATTTCCTTTTTTATCTGCTTTACCTCATAAAGGCTAGGCGGTAGCGAAAAGAGAGTTGTTTCAAATCTATTTTCCGCTCCGTTTAAAAATAGGTAAAATTTGTCGTCCATAAATGCCGCGCTCACCCCCATATCTCCCGCAAATTTTTCCTTTAGCTCGTACAAACGTCTCATAAACGTAGGCGTCAAAAGATATCTCGCCCCTACTTTGTCATCCGTAAAAACTCTAAATTCATCGTTAAAAAGAGTATCGTCCATCTGCTCTTTTTCGCCTAAAAATTTAGTATTTAGCGTACGGCTCGCCACTATCGTTTGACCGTTAAATTTCTTGTAAAACTCGCAGACCAAGACCGAGCCGCTAAAGGCCTGCATGTCCTTCATCGCTGACCATGCAAAAAATATTAGAGAGATTAGGTTAAGTCCGGGCGAGTCGCCTAGTTTTAGTTTGGCGTCCCTGGGTATGCTTATAGCTTCGCTAAGATTAAATTTGACGCCGCTATAAATGCCGCTGATTTGATCTTCGGCGCGGAATCTGTCGCGTGAATAAATATTGATTTTTCTAAATTCTGTTTCGGTTATGCCTGCTTGGGGATCGTATTTAAAGGTTGGATTTACGTCTTTTATCGCAATGCGAATGAACGTATTTTTAAAAAAACTCGTATAATCTTTTTCTGCATCTAGCGCATAGTATGCGGATATGTTAATAGCAAGAATGATAAACGGGAAATAGACGGCTGCAAATAAATCTCTAGCTCCGCTGCTGTCGAATATATACATAACGATCTCACCTCCTATCAAAAGCACGCCGAAAGTAAAGAAGAGTCCAAGAATTACGCTTTTAATATATCGCCTTTTGCATTCGCTTTGCTTTTTTGCGGTTGCCTCTATGGCTTCGTCTATGTTCAAATTTTGCCTCTTTTGGGGTTTTACCTTTGAAGCGAATCTTAGCGAAATTTACGCTGTAAGGGTGCGGGTTTGGAGATCAAAATAGTAAAAATAAGTCGCTAAATTTAAAAATCCGCCGCGCAAATTTTAGTATAATACCCCAAATTTAACTAGGCAAAAGCAATGATAAACGACGAATTTTACATGTCTCTAGCGATAAAAAAGGCTTGGGAGTTTCAAATTTTAACCTACCCAAATCCCGCCGTCGGTTGTGTGGTTTTAGACGCCGGCGATAGGCTACTCTCGGTAGCCGCGCATAAAAAGGCGGGCTTTTTACACGCCGAGCCAAGCGCGATTTTATTGGCACTCTGCGAAAAAAGTGAGGCGTTTTTAAGGGATTTTTTACGAGACTACAACGCGGCTTTGGGCGTAAAATTTGAAAACGCGGCCGAGCTTGAAAATGCGGACTTACAGCCAAATTTCACCTACGAATACATCCTGCAAAATCACGGCGATCTGCTAAAAGGCGCCAAGGCCTACGTGACGCTCGAGCCATGCGCTCACCGCGGTAAAACTCCGCCTTGCGCCGAGCTTTTAAGTCGGCTAAAATTTGCCGAGGTCGTCATCGCTAGAGGCGACGAAAATGCCGTGGCAAGCGGCGGCGCGCATATCTTGCAAAGCAGCGGCATATCGGTCAAATTTGACGTGTTAAGGCGTGAGGCGGACGAGCTGATAGAGCCGTTTCTAGCGTGGCAGAGGGGGAATTTTAGCTTTTTTAAGCTCGCCCTTAGCGCAAACGGCGTCGCAGTCGGCACCGCGCAGAGCAAAATCATCTCAAATTTAGCCAGCCGCACGCACTCTCACCGCCTTCGCAGCGCAGCCGAGCTGCTGGTTATCGGCGGCGCTACCGTCCGCGCCGACCGCCCGAGGCTTGACGCCAGGCTGATAGAGGGCGGCAAAAATCCAAATGTGATGATCTACTCGCGTGAGCGCGAGTTTGACGCGTTTGTACCGCTTTTTGGCGTGGAGGGTAGGAGCGTGAGCGTAACGAGCGATATAAACGAAGCTTTTGCGCCGCGTTTAACGATGTTTGAGGGCGGCGAAAACGCACTAAAAGCCCTAGATGAACGCGTAAAATGGCTACTGCTTTACCGCTCTAGCGAGTTTTTGGACGCACCCGCGGTGAGGCTAAATTTAAAACTCAAACCGCTATTTCACGGCGAGCTTGGTGGCGACGTTTACGGATGGTATAGGATCGAGCGGGATTTGGGCTAGAGCGCGTCAAATTTAGCCAAATGATTTTGTAAATTTAAAGGAGAAAAATGAAAGAGATAACGCTAAACGGAGCGAAATTTCAGGTCGCGGCAAACACGATGGAGGAGCTAAAAAACGAAGCTCTGGGCTACAAAAACGGCGAGATGTATAAATTTCTAGCCAAATTTAACGCGAGCGAGCCGGATATCTTTATCCTAGACGGCTTTGCGACGAAGGAAAATTTGGAGCTAAAAGAGGGCGCAAACGTGGTATTTATCAGGCGCGGCGTGATGCCAGGGCGAGAAGTGCTAAAAGCTATGATCGCCTCCAGAAACAGCCCCGAGCTAAACGAGGCGCTAGCTAGCGGCTGCGTGGGCGTGGCGGGGCTGGGCGGCCTTGGCTCAAATATCGCGCTAAGCCTAGCTCGCACGGGCGTCGCCAAGCTCGTGCTGGCCGACTTTGACGTCGTGGAGCCTAGCAACCTAAACCGCCAGCAGTACTTCGTCCGCCACATCGGCATGAAAAAAACGGACGCGCTAAAAGAGCTCATCGCCGAGGTAAATCCATTCGTCGAGGTCGTGACGCACGACGTGACGCTAGATGCGGCCAACGTCGCCGAGATTTTCGCGCCGTGCGGCGTCATCTGCGAGGCGTTTGACAACGTCGCTGGCAAGGCGATGATGGTAAACGAGGCGGGCGCGAGTCTGCGAGATAAAAAGATCGTCGGGGCGTCTGGCATGGCGGGGCACTTTAGCTCAAATCTCATAAAAACGGTCAAATTTGCGCGAAACGTCTATCTGTGCGGCGACCTACAAAACGCTGCGGGCGTAGGGCAGGGGCTCATGGCTGCGCGCGTGTCTATCTGCGCAAATCATCAGGCAAACCTCGCCATCAGACTTTTGATGGGACTTGAGGAGGTTTAAATTTGACTGCGGCAACGGCGTTTTAGCTTGTACTGGTTGCGGCCGAGATTTTTGACTCTCTTTTGCAAATTTGCTTGAGAATTGCTTGAAGTTGATTTTGTCGTCACGCTTAATTTCTGGTTTTTGACGAGTTTTTGTAGTTGCTCTAAATTTGAGCAAATTTGTAGCGACAAAATCAATACATTAGCGACTCTTTCACCGCTACAAATTTAGTATCAAAATTTAGCATAAATCTTGCCTTGCGAGGTAAAAATACGGACTAAATTTCCGAATTGACGTTTCGTTTTAAAAGCCTTTTCCTTTGTACCTGCGAGAGCCGGGTTTTTGCGGTCGTGAAAGGCTAGATTTTAAGACTATAAAATCTAGCCGTTTTTAAATTTACCTCGCCTTAGCTTCAAAAAATGCCGAGATTAGCGAGTTTGCGCTTTGATTTATAAATTTTTGCATCGCTTTTTCGTAGACGGACGGCTTTTCCCAGACGGGCTCGGCCACGCCGCTTAGCTTTTCTAGCTCGGCGCGCGCAGAATAATAATCGCTAACCTCGTCGATGAGCCCGAGCTTTGCCGCGTCTCGAGCCAAAAATACCCGCGCGTTGGCCCACTCTTTGCTTTTGTTGGCGTCTAGATTTCTATCGGCTGCCACGTCGCTTACGAACATCTCGTAGCTGGCGTTTACGAGCTCTTGCAGCTGCTCGCGCTCGATTTTGCTCCACGGGCGCAGAAACGTCCCAGCCTCTTTATACTCGCCCGCTTTTACGACTTGCTGCGAGACGCCGATTTTAGCCGCTAGCTCGCTAGCGTCGGCACCTTGCATTATCACGCCGATCGAGCCGATAAATGCGCCCGGATTTGCCAAAATCCTGTCCGCGCCCGCGCCCGCATAGTAGCTCCCGCTCGTCATCGACCCGCCCGCATACGCGACCACGGGCTTTTTGGCGCGCAGATTTTTGACCGCGAGGTGCAGCTCGACGCTAGGCGCGAGCGCGCCGCCCGGGCTATCGATGTAGAGCAGTACGCCCTTGATGTTGGCGTCCTTGCGCGCGGCCTCGATCTTTTCTAGCGCCTCGTTTGCGTCCATGATCGCGCCTGAGAGGTTGATCTGGGTTAGGTTGGGCGGATTTATGCTCTCACGCTCGCCGCTAAAAAATATCAAAAACACGATGAGCAAAAACAGCATTGCCTTAAAATACGTGTTTATGAACCTAAAAATCGCCCCAATCGGTGCAAAAATAAATCTCAAAAATCCCATTTTTTTCCTTTAAATTTATCGTTTTCGTGAAATTCGGGCGCATTTTACCATTTAAATTTATAAATTTAGCTAGCGGGCTGGATTTGGGAAAACTGCTTCAAATTTGAGCTTAAATTTGGCATTTGTTGCGCCAAAGTCTAAATCGCAAATTCGGCTCAATCGTTTAAATTTACCTCCGCGCCGCCTATCAATAGCCGCTCGCAGCCCTTGGCGTGTAAGATAAGCATGAGCGGTAGCTGTGCCGCGTCCGCCTGTGCAAAACCGCCATATAGCGCGAGGTCGGCTAACTTGCCCTCTTTTATCTCGCCTGCGTCTAAATTTAGCGCGCTTGCGGCATTTTTAGTCGATGATAGAAGCAAGATTTTAGCTAGCTCTAGCGGATCAAAATCTGCATGAATGAGTAAATTTGCCCGCAGCTCATCAAGGAAATTTAGGCTCATATTTGAGCTAAGGCCGTCCGTGCCGATATTTACGCTCACTCCGGCATCTAGCGCGGTGCGTAAATTTAGCGTGCGTTTGCTAAGCAGCCTATTTGAGACCGCGCAGTGCGTGAGGCTGTGAAGCTCGCGGTCAAAACCCGAAAAATCATCCGCCCAAACGCAGTGCGTAAAGAGCGTGCGAATGCCTGCAAACATAGCTACAAACGAGCTTGGCGTATAAAGCGGGCGCGCAGCGGGGTTAAATTTGCCCAGCCACTCTTTAAAGCCGCCCAAGCCGCCCTCTAGCCAGCTTTTTTCATGCTCGCTCTCCATAAAATGCGTCGAGACGACCAAGTCCTGCTCGCGGGCTAAATTTAGCGCAGCAGCGGCTAAATCATGGTGCGTAGAGTAGGGCGAATGCACCGAAACCGCGGGCGTAAAAAGCAGACTTTTGCGCTTTTGCGACGCTTTAAATCGGGCGGTAAAATTTGCCAAGCTTTGCTCTAACGCGGCTTCGTTCGTGCCTAAAATTTCGTTAAAAAACACGACCCTACCGTCGCAGTTTGCGCATGCGTCCAAATCCCCGCCAAAGCTAGAAACCGCTCCGAAGCTCGCCACGCCGCTTCTTTGCATGGTTTTTATCGCAGCGGTGATGACGGCCTCGTTTGCCGCTTGCGAGAGCGCGCCGCGAGAGGCGATAACCGAGCTAAGCCACTCTAAAAAATCGCCGTAAACGAGGCTGGTTTTGTTCGCGCTAAATTCCAGGTGCACGTGCGGGTTGATGAATGCCGGCGCCAAAACGGCGTCAGGATACTCGAAAAACTGCGCGCCCTCGTATCTTTTGCGTAGTTCCTCGGCCTCCCCAACCGCCTGGATACGCTCATCAAAAGCGACCGCCGCATCCTCTAAAACGGTAAAATTTTCGTCGCACAGCATTGTAAATTTCGGTTTAACGATGATCATTTTTAAGCTCCTATTTTTCGTGATTGTAGCGAAAATTTAGCTTAAAAAATGTATAATCAAGGCTAAATTTAAATCTTTTAAAAGGCTAAAAATGGAAACAAAATCTAAACTAATGGTCATCCAAGGCCCGAATATCAACATGCTGGGCACGCGCGAGCCTGATATCTACGGCTCGATGAAGATGGAGGATATCCACGCACAGATGAAGCTTTTTGCCGAGCAAAACGGCATCGAGATTGAGTTTTTTCAGAGCAATTTCGAGGGCGAACTAGTGGATAAAATCCAAGAGTGCTTCGGTGAATTTGACGGCATCATCATAAACCCAGCCGCCTACACGCACACATCTATCGCGATCCGCGACGCTATCGCAGCCGTCGGACTTCCGGTCATCGAGGTGCATATCAGCAACATCCACCGCCGCGAAGAATTCCGCCAAAAAAGCCTCATAGCGCCGGTAACTGCGGGGCAGATCGTGGGCTTTGGGCCTGTGGGCTATCACCTAGCTATGATCGCGATTTTACAAATTTTTGAGCAGATAAAAGCTATGAAAGCCGCAAGAGCGGGCGAAAAAGCGGAGTAAAACGAGGCAAAATTTGAAAAATTTTATCCTAAAGGACGAAAATGCCGTTTACCACGAGTGCGGATACAGCTGCGACAACGCGATATTTTTAAGCCTCGGCGGACGCAAATTTTTCCTCACGGATGCGCGTTATAGCATCGAGGCGCGCGAACTTTGCCAAGATACCGAGGTTATCGAGGTCGAGCGAAATTTGATAAAAGACGCGCGGCTGTTTTTGCGAAAAATGTGCGTTGCTGAGCTTAGCTATAACCCGTACGATTTTAGCGCGGGCGAGTGGGAGGCGCTAAGCAAAGGGCTTGGGATAAGATTTAAGGCGCGGGCGAATTTTTCGCAAATTTCGCGCATAATAAAATCAGAAGACGAGATAAAAATTTTAAAACGCGCGGCGCAGCTGGGTGCGGAAAGATTTGACGAATTTGCCGCGTTCGTGCGCGCTAACGGCGAAGAGATGAGCGAAGAGGAGCTGTTTTTTAACGCCGAGCTCATCTTTAAGAAAAAGGGCGAGCTGGCGCTTAGCTTTTCGCCTATCGTCGCGATCAACGAAAACGCCGCAAAAGCGCACGCTCTGCCGAGTAAAAAGCGGCTACGTCGGGGCAATTTGCTCCTGCTTGACGCGGGGGTTAAATTTAATCGTTACTGCTCGGATAGGACGCGCACGGCGTGCTTTGACGAAAATTTTAACTTCGGCAAGGAGCAAAATTTTAAAAACGCCAAACGGCAAGAAATTTACGAGATCGTAAAAGAGGCGCAAGCTCTGGCAATCGCTGCAGTCATGCCTGGCAAAAAGGCGCGCGAGATCGACGCGGCGGCTAGGGATTTTATCGCCGCCCAGGGCTTTGGCAAGGCGTTTTTCCATAGCACGGGACACGGCGTCGGAGTCGATATCCATGAGCTTCCGTTCATCTCAAAGCGCGGAGATACCGTGCTAAAAGAGGGGATGGTCTTTAGCGTGGAGCCGGGGATCTATCTGCCCGGCGAGTTTGGCGTGCGTATCGAGGATGTCGTGGTCGTACGCGAAAACGGGGCTGAAATTTTATGAGAGTAGCTCGGGTGAATATGCAGCTTAAGAAAAACGGATTTTACGAGTGCGCGGACGCGCTGTGCGTCGTAAAAAGCGCCGTTTTCCCGATGAAGCGCCGCGAGCGCGGAAATTTTAAAAATTTATACCTGCTCGGGCTCGGTGGGAATTTAGGAGATGTCAGGCGACGCTTCGAGCGATTTTATCGCGTTTTACAAAGCGATACGCGCTTTTTCGTGGCGCAAAATTCCTTGATTTTAAAAAACAAGCCGTTCGGCTTTTTGCGGCAGGAAAATTTTTTAAACGCCGTGATGTTAGTGCAAAGCTCTCTGCCACCGCTTACATTGCTTAAAATCATGCAGCGCGCGGAGCGACGATTTGGGCGCAAAAGAAGCTTTAAAAACGCGCCGCGCACGCTGGACGTGGATATTTTATATGCAAGCGCAAAAGCAAGGCCTGGCAGCAGGCTAGCTCTGCCGCATCCCGGAGCAAACGAGCGCATAAGCGTGATTTTGCCGCTTGGAGAGATGAAATTTAAAAGAGGACTGATATGCAAACTAAAATCGTAAATTTTTTAAGCGCCAAGGGCGGAGTCGGCAAGAGCGTGATTGCAGCAAATTTCGCCGAAATTCTAAACGAGCAGGGCTACCGCACGGCGATCATAGAGGCGCCAAATTTAAATAATCAAGAGATCATTTTAAATGCTTTGCAAAGAAAGAGGATTTCGCTACCAAGCGCCGTCGCAGTAAAAATTTCTCAAAATTTAACTCTCGTCTCGCCCGCGCTTGCTTCACAAAATCCCGCGTCTTCACAAAATTCTGTAAATAGCGCGAATTCTATGGCGCAAAATTCTATCAAAAACGCAAGCTCTAGTGCGGACGATTACGTCATGCAAAATTCTATAGGTAGCGCGCAAGGCTCGCAAGACGACGAAAGTAGCGGCTCGTACAATTACGCGCAAAAACTCACGAGCTCTGATGGCAAAAACAACTCAGAAAATTCCGCCGCTTCAAATTCAATAGCAAACGCTGCAAAAAATTCTACGAATTGTGCAGCCAAAAAGCCGCAGAATTGCGAAGATGGATGGAATTTTACAGAATCAGAAAGCCTAGAGAATTTTAAAAGCGACGATTTCACCAAGCAAAATTCAACCCCTGACGAGAATTCTCAAAATTCCGCGAATGAAGATGCAATGAAAAATTCCGCCCGCTCATCAAATCCCGAAAAAGCCGGAAATTTCACAAACGCAAAGGCTCACGAAAGCCCCGCTCGCTTTGCAAGCGAGCTGAAAGAGGCGGGAATCTTCGATTTTATTTTGATCGATGCGGGGCTTGAGTATCTTGGAGATTTTTTGAGCATCGGCGACGAAAATATCGTGCTGTGCGCGAACGAACCCTGCTCGATCAGCAACACCTACGCGCTTTTAAAGACGCTTGGGGCGAGCAAAAAAGAGGTTTTGTTTTTGCTAAATTTCACCGCGAGCGAGGATGACGCCGTGATGATCTACGACAATCTAAAGTCGGTTGCGCACCGCAATATAAGCGAACTGGGCTTTAAACTGCTAGGCTTTGTGCCGTTTTGCAAACAAGTAGCCGTCTGCTCACAAAATCGCGCGCTTTTTAACTCGCACTATCCGTTTTCGCCCGCTACCATCGCGCTTAAGCAGAGCGTCTCGCGATTTTTAAGCAAACAGGGCTGCGAGCCTATCAATATGAGCGCTTACCGCGGCGTCGGCGGATTTTTACGAAAGCTTAGCAACCTGGTATGATTTACGATGAGATTTTAAATCACGCAAATTCTACTATTTTAAACGGAATTTTAAAAATTTAATGGTATTCTTAAAGTTAAAATTTTAAATAATATACACAAAAGATAGATTAATCATGCAGTTAAAAGAAATTTTAAAAGACATCAAAATTGCCCGCGACAATCTCAAAAACGTGGGCAAAAGCGCCACGATCTTCGGCTCGGCGCGCTTTAGCGAGGATAATCGCTACGTAAAAGACGCGCAAAAACTTTGCGAGGGGCTCGCCGATTTAGGATACTCGATCATCACCGGAGGAGGAGGCGGCATTATGCAAGGCGCCAACCGAGGTGCATTTGCGAGAGCAAGGACGCACAGCGTGGGCTTTAACATCATGCTGCCGTTTGAGCAAAAAAGCAACGGCTTTTTGACGCAGGGCGCGAAATTTTCGGCATTTGCACCGCGCAAAGGCGCCCTCATCGAAAACAGCGAAATTTTTGTCATCTTTCCTGGCGGCTTTGGGACGCTGGATGAGTTTTTTGAAATTTTAGTGCTGGTGCAGACGGGCTTTAAGCGCGCACGGATCTATCTTTACGACGAGGAATTCTACGCGCCTTTGATGGAGTTTTTCCGCACTTCACTGCTAAAATCTGGTGCGATAAACGAAAGCGATCTGCAAAATTTTAAGCTCTGCGACAGCGTGGATGAAATTTTGACGGACGTGCGACGTAAGGAGAACGAATGAAAATTTTAGTCGCGATGAGCGGCGGCGTGGACAGCTCGATGTGCGCGAAGCTGCTACAAGACGCGGGGCACGAGGTGCAGGGCTGCTATATGAAGCTGCACGCAAAGCCCGGCTATCACGAGGCAAACATCGCCAAAGTTCGCAAGGTGGGCGAGTTTTTGGGTATAAAAATCCATATTTTGGATCTGCAGAATGATTTTAATCGCGATGTTTATGAGCCCTTCGTGCAGGCATATATAGGCGGTCTTACGCCAAATCCGTGCGCGCTGTGTAATCGCCGCATAAAGCTCGGCAAGCTCTTGGAATTTGCGCGCGAGCAGGGCTTTGAGCGCCTAGCTACGGGGCACTATGTCCGTATCGAGGACGGGCTTTTAAAAGCCGCTGTAGATCTTAGCAAAGATCAGAGCTATTTTTTAGCAAACATCGATCCCGCCGCGCTTAAGTTTATGCTCTTTCCGCTTGGAGGGATGTATAAAAAGGACGTCAAAGAGGCTGCGCGCGCCTATACGGAGCTTTCGCGGATCGCTTCTGCGAGCGAAAGTAGCGAGATCTGCTTTGTGGATACCACCTACATCGACGTTTTGAACCGTCATACGGGCACCAAAATGCCCGGCATCGTGCGCGACCGCGCGGGCAACGCCATCGGCACTCACGAGGGCTATATGCATTACACGATCGGCAAGCGCCGCGGTTTTACGGTGCACGGCGCGCATGAGCCGCACTTCGTGCTAAGCATCGACCCGAGTAAAAACGAGATCGTCGTGGGCTGTAAGGAGGAGCTGGCGACCTACGAGTTCGACACCGAAAATTTTAACGCCTTTTTAAGCAGGGATGAAATTTTAAATATGCCGAATCTCGGCGTTAAGATCCGCTACCGCAGCGCCAAACTCCCCGTTAAAATTTCGCCGCGCGAAGACGGCGGCGTGCATGCCGTGCTGTCCGCACCCGCAGCGGGCATCGCTCCGGCACAGCTCGCGGTTTTCTACGACGAGCGCGACCGCGTAGTGGCAAGCGGATTTATAAAATAGCGCTTCATTTTTGCTTCACTTAAAGCTCGCGAGTTTGCAAAACGGCACTTTGATCACGCCGCTTGATCTGCACTCGCTCTGTTAAATTTCATATCAAAAAAGGAATTTACGCTTTCGAATCCAAGCCGTTAAATTTTATCCCGTAAGCTTGAGTGCGCAAATTTTATGCGTGCAACTTTGCGATTGAGCCTTTTAAATTTACGTATGTCCACATCGAGAACGAAATTTTACGGAAACCGCGGTGCTAAAATAAAATTTACGGCGACGCCTTGCTTAAGCACGCCACGACGCAAATATCGCGACCGATATAAATCTTCGCGCGCCGTCTCGATGCGGCGAAACGAAATTTGTGCACTTGCTCTAAAGGCGATTTGCGATAAAATTTAAACCAAAGCCCGCAGTGCCGCTTAAATTTCATGAATTTACGCAAAATCAAATTTTAAAATTTAGCAACGCTTTCTAGCGTCCAGGTAACGTCCATCGCGCCTAAAATTCCACTCGCGTCTTTACCTCAAAAAGCAGCTCGCCGTCCACCGCCTC
>NZ_CALKTQ010000094.1 GCF_937997465.1 uncultured Campylobacter sp.
TTCAGACTGCGATACTCTTCCGCTTGATGTGATTACCACAAAGCATACCGATAATCCGTTTGAATCAAACGCAATTATAAAAAAAGTCAAAGAGAAAAACGAAGTTATAGTTTTAGAACACATGCGTGAAGGTGTAGAGCCTGATAGGATTAGATACGCGATAGATTATGAAAAAATAAAAGGCAAATATGATGTTTTGGTGGGTGATGTAAATTTAAAAAATAAGCACGGGCTTTTTGAAATTTCGCCTAAAACTCTTAAAAAATTTGAACTAAATTTAAATAAAGAGAGCTTAAAGGCTAAAAATCTAAGTCCGCAGGCAGACTATCCACGCTTAAAATTTGATTACGAGAATTTGAGAGCATTTATGAATGACGAAGAGTTAAATTTAGAGCCGAGCTTGGATGAAGTTAGGCGAGATATAGATGAGCTTTTAGCGCTTCTTGAAAATTTTAATGATTTTGTTGGGGATCAAGAAAAGATAAAACATACGCATTTTAAGCTTTTAAATGCATTGTTTGCATCGCCTTTTCACGCTAAAATCCGTTGTACTGCCCATCTTAAAAACATAAGTACAACGAGCCTACCGATGTTTTTACTAGCTGTTTCAAGCACTGCAAACTGCGGGAAGACCTTTGTTATCACAGCTATTTTAAAGATGATGAGCGGAAAAAGGCTTGTAAATTTAAACACTAAAAGCTGTAAAAGTACGGTTATAAAAGACATACAAGCAGGATATAGTTCCTTGCCTGTATTTATAGACGAAATTGACAACGCCTATATTGGGTTTTCAAAAGGCACTATTAAAAACTCGGAAGAATGTGAGACAAATCAATTACAAGATCAACCGATGATACTTTTTGCTTCGAATGATGCACTTGAGCCCGATGAGACGCTTAGAAAGCGTATGATATTTTTAAGGTTTGAAGGGGCGTTGCCAAGTGATATCGATCAAAATGCATATAAGGGCAGGGGCAACGCAATCATCAGTCGTCTAAGTAACGCACTTTATAGGGAGTATTTGCGCAGAATATTACCTAAAATTTCAGAACTACTAGACACGATGATACAAGGTGGTTTAGAAGATACCTGGTACCCTGATGTGATGTTGATTTCGTCAAAAGTATTGCTTGAAATTTTAGATGACTTTGGATATGCTATACCTAGCTATATGAGGCCGCTTAGTTTTAATGCTGATTATTCGGTTAATGCTGGTTTTATAGCACAAGATTCGCTTAATGAGATCGCCGAATTTTACAAACATAATAAAAGTACGTTTAAGATAGACAAAAAACAGGTAACGATAGAGTTGGGTACGGATAGCGACAGTAAAAATAAGTGTAAAAATTGGGCAAATACTCTGCCTGCTGAGATGAAAGCTAAAATTCTAAGCACAAAAGATAAAAATCAACTCATCTTAGATAGGGCAGAGCTAGAAAAGCGGCTGGGCATAAAATTTGGAGGCTTTGGCTTTTTTACTTGGAGTTAGTGATGAAAATTTACATCTATGCTAAGCAAAATGATGATATAAGAGGGCTTAAAAGCGTCTTGCGGTATTTAAATGAAACGGGCGAGATAGCGATCATAAGTGAAAGTACGCGCTCTTTTAACGAATACCAACATTTAAAAAAAAGCTTGAAAAGGGGCGATATTCTCGTAGTTTGGGGTATTTTTAGCCTTGCATTATCGCAAAGTTTCGTTGCTAGTGAGCTAAAATTTTTCATAGACAATAAAATTTTACTATTTATATACGACCTTACTCCAACTTATAAAGGTGGTGCCAACACTGCCGTAAATATGGCAGTGTTGCAAACTTTGTATACACTAGCAAAAAATGAAAAGATTTCTCTATCGGCACTAGATAAAAATTATAGCGTTGGACGCAATAAACTCATTTTTCCGCAAAACTGGCCTGAGCTTTATGAAAAATGGAAAAATAAAAAGATCTCATCAAAAGAATTTATAAGCGCATCGGGACTTAAAAAGGCAACGTTTTATAACATGCTTTGCGAATACGAAAACCTACTGCAAGAACAAGTCAAATATCAAAAACTGGCGTAAAAACTAAAAATAATAAATGTATTAAAATTTGGCCAGCAACCCTTATAAACTATGACCTTTCAGTAAAAAACAAAGCAACGGCATAACAACGCCTATGGTTATAAAACCAAATGAAAAACTAAAAAATAATTTGATGTGGAGCGGAATATGGCTTTCGCTGAGATGTAATAGCGCATAAGCCGACAAAGAACATATGATCACGCCGCCGGTAGCTTGAGCCGTATCCATCACGTCAGTAAAAAAATATGCA
>NZ_CALKTQ010000095.1 GCF_937997465.1 uncultured Campylobacter sp.
GTTTCTACTTACGGTCTGCTTGCAGCTACGAGCAAAGCGAAGTAGAGCGTCGCCTTCCTTTGCGTCGTGCTACGCACTCGCAACTGCCGAAGGCAGACCCACCCCCGTCCGCTTGCAGCTGCTAGCGCAGCGACGCAGAAACCCCACCATCCCCACTGCACGTTATAAGTTGCTGCGCTATGCGCAGGTTTAAATTTGACGCTATTGCGCCACAAAATTAAATTTGCATTTTCAAGATACGGGTCTCGGCGGGTAAAATTTGTAAATTTGAGCGTAAAACGATAAGGTGCAGGATTTTTGTTCTAGACGAGGCGCTTTTAAATTTGGCGACGGGAGTTACCTCGTCGGTAATGACCGAGTCAAATTTAAAAGCAACGACGTATAGAACAAAAAGACAAGCCGCCGAAAAATAAAGGAGACTAAAAAGGCCAGATCGCCTCCATAAGCTTCGTCCCCCACGGCTTCCTCGTCGCCCTATCCACGTCGCCTTCTGTTTTATATAAGATCTTAGCGTCGGCGATGTAGCGCGAGTCGATCTCGTTGGCGTTTGAGATGTCGTACGGACGGATCACGCCGCTAAGCTGCATGATCTGCTTTTCGCCGTTTATGAGCAGTTCGCGCGAGCCTTCGATAAAGTAGTTGCCGTTTTCTAACACCTTGATGATACGCGCTGAAATCGTAGTCGTAAAGGCCTCTGCGCGCACGCTAGATCCAGCACCCGTAAATTCATTTTTATTGCCCGCGCTAAAGCCGATGTCGCCGGCTTTGTTTAGCTGAGTAGCTAGTGTCGATAGCGGTGCCGAACCTGCGGTAAATATCCCTCCGCCAAGGCTTATCGTGCTATTTTTACTCGTGTCGTGCTTGCCGCTGGAGCTTTGGTTGGCGCGCTCGCTGATGACGACGGTTACGATATCGTTTACGTTCATCGCCTTGCGGTCGGCAAAAAGCGGGTTGTCGCCGCGACCAAAAAGACTGCCCGCGTTTGGCTGGTTGTTGACCTGTTTGGCGGGAAGCTGCTCGACGTAAACGGGCGGTTTCATATCTATGCGAGGGTCGGCGCTAGGCAAACACCCGCTCAAAAACGCTGCTGCAAGGGCGCAAAAGTAAATATTTTTTCTCACGCTTTACCTTAAAGTGAAAATTTTACGATAAAATAAGCAAATCAAGTTCCAAAAGGAAAATTATGGCCGATTCTATCCTTGCGCTTGGCGCGAATTTTCAAGAAATTTACGAAATTATATCAGCAAAATTTAAAAATGTAGCCGTTTTTGACCCCGTCAACGATTTTTACGGACTCGAAAATGCCCAAAAAGCCTTTGAAAACGGCAGCGAGCGTGAGTTTTTTAAAAGCGCGATAAATGAATTTGACCGCCTGGCCGAGAGTGCTGATTTTGTAGTCGTTAAACCCGTACAAAGCATCGCAAATATCGGCGAAATAGAGCTAAATTTACAAATCGCTAGAAATTTAAACATTCCCGTTTTTTGCCGCGAAAATTTGAGCTTTTTTACGCGAAACTCAAAGCTAATCGTAAGCGAAAATTTAGATGAAATTTTAAATGCAAAGCAAGATATCATCACGCCTCTGCGCTTTGAAAATTCGCTATTTAAACTCGCCGCAAAAGATAAAAAAACCGTCGTTTTACCAGAAAGCGAAGACGAGCGGATACTAAGAGCGAGCGAAATTTTACTAAAAAGCGGCGCGGTAAATTTGATCCTTTTGGGCGACGAAAACGAGATTAAATTTGACGCGGAGAAGCTCGGGGTAAATTTAAGCGGCGCGAGATTTATAAATTTAGAAAAAAACGAGTACGCAGATCGCCTAACTACCGCGCTTTTTGAGGCTCGCAAAAGCAAGGGCGTAAGCATAGAACAAGCCTGCGAACTCGTGCGAGATAGGACGTACTTTGCCACGATGCTGGTGCAAGAAGGGCTGGCAGATGCCATGGTGAGCGGCGCGAATACGACCACGGCGCACACTATCCGCCCTGCGCTGCAGATCATCAAAACGCGCCCTGATAGCCCGCTAGTTTCAAGCTCGTTTATAATGTGCTTTGACGAGGAGATCCTGATCTACGCCGACTGCGCTATAAATCCAAATCCGGATGCCCGGCAGTTAGCGCAAATCGCCCTAGCCTCGGCGGATACGGCGCGCGCTTTTGGACTGGAGCCGAGGGTGGCGATACTAAGCTACTCTAGCGGAGATAGCGGCAGCGGCGCTGATATCGATCTGGTTAGGAGTGCGGGCGAGATAGCGCGAGGGCTGGACCCTGCCCTAAAAATCGAAGCTCCAGTGCAATACGATGCGGCCATAGATCCGGCTGTAGCGCGCAAAAAGCTGCCAAACAGCGACGTAGCCGGCCGCGCGAATGTTTTTGTATTTCCAAATTTAAATGCGGGCAATATCGGCTATAAAATCGCGCAAAGAAGCGCAAACTGCGTCGTCGTCGGACCGATCTTGCAAGGTCTAAAAAAGCCGGTAAACGACCTAAGCCGCGGATGCGGCGTGGGAGACGTCGTAAATCCGGTCCTAAAAAGCGCGATACAAGCCGCAAACGAAGGAGAAAAATAGTGAAAATTTTGGTTTTAAACTCAGGCAGCTCGTCGGTTAAATTTCAGCTTTTTGATATGAGCGACAACCGCGTCATCGCTAGCGGCCTAGTCGAAAAGATCGGCGAAGCAAGCTCCTATGCCAAGCTAAAAGACGTTAGCGCGGATAAAATTTACGAGGAGCGCGCGCCGCTAAAAGACCACCACGAGGGGCTTGAGGCGATGAGGCGGCTGTTTGTTAGCTCAAATATCCTGCATGATTTTAGCGAGTTAGACGGTATCGGACACCGCATCGTGCACGGCGGCGAGAGCTTTAGCGACTCGGCTCTAGTTACGCCTGACGTGATCGCCAAAATCGAGCAAAACTCCGTGCTGGCGCCGCTTCATAACCCGGGTCACCTAGCGGGCATAAGAAACGCCATGCAAGAGAGTGGTAAAAAGGTGCCTCACGTCGTTGTTTTTGATACCGTATTTCATCAAACTATCCCAGAGTACGCCTACCGCTACGCCCTGCCCTTTGATCTTTGCAAAAGGCTACATATCCGTAGATACGGCTTTCACGGCACTTCGCACCACTACGTGACTAAAAAAGCCGCCGAGTATCTAGGCGTGCCATATGAGAAATTTAACGCCGTCTCGCTGCATCTGGGCAACGGAGCCTCCGCCTGTGCCGTGCAAGGGGGCAAAAGCGTCGATACCTCGATGGGCTTAAGCCCGCTAGAAGGCCTAATAATGGGCACTAGAAGCGGTGACATGGACCCTGCGGTGCTTACATATCTTTTAAATTTAGGCGAGCTCACGGCTGAGGGCATAGACGCATTTTTAAATAAAAAGAGCGGGCTGCTAGGCATCTGCGGCTCAAACGACATGCGCGAAGTGGTCGCCAAAATGCACGAAGGCGACGAGCGTGCACATCTAGCATTTGAGATGTTTTGCTACCGTATAAAAAAATATATCGGCGCATATTATGCGGTTTTGGGCCGAGTGGATGCGGTCGTTTTCACCGGCGGCATCGGCGAAAACGCCCCGTATAGCCGCGAGAAAATCTGCAACGACCTAACGCACATGGGCATAAAGATCGATCACGAGCTAAATTTTGCCGCAAGCGGCGGTATCCGAGATCTCAGCGCCCCTGATGCGGCGGTAAAAACTCTCGTCGTGCCGACTAACGAGGAGCTAGAAATCGCGCTAGAGACAAAGCGAGTGATAGAAAATCTCTAAATTTGAATGCTCAAATTTAAGCTTTTGTCGGCGTGACATGCACGGGAAGTAAGCTTTCGGCGGGCCTTTTTGATTTGGCGAGCTTTGCGACCTGCAAATTTGACGAGTTGCGCCAAGGCTCGGTCAAATTTGATCTCAAATTTACGCTCAAAAACGGCGGCAAATTTCAAAATTTACGCCGAGCCAAATTTGACTCCAAACCCGCCGAATTTTAAAAATCTTCGTAAAAATTTACTTACCCAAATTTACTTTATTTTAAGTCACGCTCGGTCAAAATTTACGTAAAATTTAATCAAAAGTGAGCAAATGACCCTTTCGCAAGCATTTTTATTAACCGTAAAAAAACAAAAAGAGTGCCGAGCCGCAGCGGCGGGATCGCCCACTCTTATCGCCCTTAGCATCGGCGTTTTTGCACTGTTTTTCGCGGCGCTTAAGATTTTTGATCTAGGTAGCGGGGCGGCTTTTGTTTTGCTTGTATTGTTTTTTGGCTTGCTATTTTGGGTGCCCGCAAAGCTAAAAAGTATCGGCAAAGCGCAAGAGGAATACAACGAATTTTACAAAGAAGTTTTCGCCCGCGCACTTATCGGCGAGATAGACGAAAGCTTTATGTATAGCGCCTACGGCGGCATTTCGCAGAGCGAATTTGACGCGGCGGGGATTTATAGACCGAGCATATTTTATAGCGAAGATAGCGTACGCGGAGTCTATAAAGGCGTCAAATTTAGCCTGTGCGAGGTGATCAGCCATGAGCGCGAATACCCGCGCGTAAATAACAAATACGTCGCCACGTTCGTCCTACTAAAGTACGCGTTTGACAAGTATTCGGACTTCAAAGGCAGCGTGCTAAAGTGCGAATTTAATAAGAAATTTAACGGCAAAACGGTCGCCGTTAGCAAGGATTTTAATACTAAATTTTTAGGCGACAAAGAGCTGCTCGACGACGTCAAATTTAATGAAAATTTTAGAGTTTTTACGACGGATAAGGTGGAGGCTAGATACCTACTCACGCCCTCGTTTATGGGCAAGCTAAATATACTAAAAGCTTACAAAAACACGCTAAAATCGACCAGCGTAGCCTTTATGGATAACAAATTTTATCTATTTTGCTTTAGTAGGAGAAATTTTTTCGAGGGGCGGCTTTTTGATAAGCTAGACATCGCCGAGGCTCGCCGCGAGCAAAGATACGTGAGGCAGATGCTTAGCGTCATCGACGAGCTAAATTTGAGCTTAGATATTTATCGGTAAATTTGCCTCAAATTTGCGCGGGCTGCCTTAAAAATACTGCAAATTTGACACCGTCCGCGATAATTTTAAGCTACTTTAAATTTACCGCCCAAGCGTCAAATTTGACGGCGACCCAGCTAAGCCGGGGCCGCCGCGTTAAATTTAGCCGATTTTACGGATATTTGCAGGTAGTGCTTGTCTAGCACATGTGCCCACTAGCCAGTCGTTTAGGCTAAATTTACCCTTTCGCTTCGGATCTAGCAGGCCTAGTTTGTTGTGATTTACGCCTTTTTCCGCGCTTTCTAGCCAAAAAGCCGGTTTGCTGTCGATAAAATGCACCCTGGCGCCAAACTCATCGTGTCCAAAACCGTGCTCGAGGCTGATGACGCCGCTAGCGACTCCGTTTGTTACGAAGGCTTCGCCCGTTTGCGAGCCGTACGGCGTCGTGATCTTGATCTTGTCGCCCGTCTTGATACCCTGCTCGCTTGCGATATCCTCGGCGATCCTTACGAAATTTTTTGGATGTATCGCGCGCAGCTTTGGACTAACGATCGTGTAGTAGTGCTGGATGTTTGATTTTCTCGAGCTTACGAGGTATTTCCACTCTGATTTTGGGAAAAACTTTTCCAGCGGAGTGCCGTCGCTAGCCACAGGCAGAGCGAGGCTAGGAGTGCCCGGCATGTACTCGCCCGTGATAGAGTGCCTATGTCCGCCAAGCGGCTCGTAGTAGATCGCAGCAGGCGTGGCGGCCGGGACTTTTACCGTGGTTTTGTCGCCCTTATACGCGCTTTCGTAGCTGTCAAATCTACCGCCCTTTGCCAGCACGTGCGCGACTTTTGCTTTTTCCTCGTCTTTTAAAAACGGCTCGAGCTTT
>NZ_CALKTQ010000096.1 GCF_937997465.1 uncultured Campylobacter sp.
CTCAATTCGTGAGCTCGAATTATACAAGCAATATGCTTAAAAGAAGCTGAAGGAATGAACCAAAATTGTATGATTTTTAAATTTGTGGACGATTTGCAAAAGCAACCTGTATAAAACCAGTTTCAGGTGCTATAGTTATAGTTGCGGTTCTTCGTGCCGTAGTTAAAACTATTTGACAGTTTTGTCTATTGTAAACCAATCTGTCATATCCTCTGGTTGCGCTAGTGCCAGTGGTGCTTACGCCTTGCATAGGTCTCCCAAATTCATCAAAAGAGATAGTTTGTAAATTACTATCTCCACACACTCCGCGCAGCTCCACGTTAGTTATGCCAAATTTCCTTGCTAAGTTGTATTTGCTACTAGCCTTTGCGCAGTTAGACTTAGAAATACCACTCCACCCAGAACTCATAAATTTACTTGGATCCAGCGGGTCTGTTGCAACCTCATTTTCTGAATTTAAATTCCCCGTCGCACTTTCATCACGATATACGCTATATCTCCATTCATTTGAACCGCCGCAAAATGAAGCCCTAGTAAAAGTTATGCTCCACCTCTTTCTAAACCAGTTGGCATCAGTAGGGTCAAATTTACTATCCTGCATAGCTAGGTGCTGAGTATAGCGGATATGCGACATAACCTGATCGGCAGCCTCGGCGATATGATCGTCGTTGATTCTCGGTAGCGCAGCGGCAGCTATTATTCCTATTACCACGATCACAACGACAAGCTCTAGCATAGTAAAAGCTTTTTTCATCAAATTTATCCTCTAATCATCTTTTATAATCTTAAAATTTGCGATTTTTACGCCAAATTTATAGACCGCTATATTACCATAATTATCTTTCTGGTCCAAAATTGCTAATCGCAAATTTGCGTCCGGATGTGTGTCTATGCCGTAAAATTTAAGTCTCAAATCTAGCTTTTTATCGTCCGTGAAAATTTTTTCTACGCCTTCATTTTTTAGCTCTTTTGCAAGCTCTTTTGCTACATGATATCTGTAAACAAAATGCTTGGTCGGATCTTTTAGCAAGCCGTAAAGCATCTCATTAAAAAGTACAAATAAAAATCCGGCAAGTAAAGAAGCCGCCGCAAAAGAGGCTAAAATCTTATATCCACGTCTAAATATCGGTAGCCTCACGCGGTACGAGCTAAAAAATACCCGAACCAAAATCGGCACCGAAATAACGCAAAAAGGCAGGTAGTTTTCGAGCTCAAGCCGCTGTCTGATCGATAAAACCAAGCAAAACAAAAATGCCGTTATACAAACGAACCAGAGCAAATTTTTGGTCTCTTTTATCCAAATTCTATACATAGCATAGACGAAATAGACGAAAACAAAAGGCGAAAACGCGGCTGCAAAAATACTCACGGTATCAAGCAGATGGCCTCTAGGCTTGCCGCCCGAGTCAAATCCGTAAAGATAAAAGCAAAGCGCAAAAAGTAGCGCCGCCACCCACGCCATCTTAGCGTCGCGCCTATAGACGGCAAATATAAAAATAGCCGAAAAATAAACCAAAAATGCGCCGCTAATAAAAGGCAACACACACAAAAGCGCGTAAAAAGCAAGCATTTTGCGTAGCTGATAAAGATAAATACTTAAAAGCGAAAGCGCGATTATGATGCCGGCGTCGTTTACCAAGATCGCTGATGCCATCGTCGCAGGAAGCAGTATAAACACGACTGCGCTTACTACTCGGTCAAATTTGCGTTTTAAAATTTGCTTTGATACCTTGTAGAGTAGCGCGACGCTAAAAATGTGGCAAATAACAAAAGGAAGGCGCAAAGCATAGTCGTTTTGTCCAAAAATCTCAACCGAAGCTCTAGCCAAAACGGCTGAAATTTTAGGCGAGTTATAAAACGCATCCGCCTCGTAGTAGCTAATGCTAAGCGTGCTAATCGCGTACGACAAAAAGCAAAAATCAATAAGGCAGATGATAAAAAGTAAAAACGTTTCCGAGCGCAACATGGCTAAATTTTGGGCTTAAATTTGCTCTTCCCAGAAAAACTCTATCCACTCATGCGCCTCCCTCACCGTAAAATCAGGCAGCAAAAGAGCTTTGCGTTTATAAAAGATAGTCGCGATCTTTAGCTCGATATGCGGGAAGCGATTTAAAAGCTCTTGTTTTATGGCTACCATACTCTCCCCCGTGTCGATCATGTCGTCCACTATCAAAATTTTATTAAATTTAGATAGATCAGGGATGTTAAAGATATCGATAGTATCGAGCTTTTGCGTCTCTTCGTAGTGGATTGAGTTTAGCGTAAAAAGATTGCGGTTATTTAACAGGCTCGCCAAAAAATGCCCCAAAGTAAGCCCGCCGCGGGCGATTGCCAAAATCACCTCGGGCTCGAAATTTGCTTTGATATCTCGCACCATTACTTTTATGTCTTTGTGAAATTCCTCAAACGGATACTTTAGCATATTTTCTCCTTAATGCACTAAAAATACAATAAAACTAATGAGCGCAAGTACGATGACGCCGATATTTACGTATTCCCACTCGCGTCTCATGATACGAACCAGCAGATACGCCATAAATCCAAACGAAAGTCCCGTCGTGATCGAGTACGTAAGCGGCATCAAAATAACTATCAAAAACGTCGAAATAGCGATGGCCGGATCTTTAAAATTTATATTTCCAAGCTCGCTAAACATCAGCACGCCCACCATCACCAGTATCGGATATATCGCGTTTGAAGGGATGGCTTTAAAAAGCGGCAACATAAAAATCGTAAGTACGAAAAATAGTCCGCAAAACACCGCCGTTAGTCCCGTTTTACCGCCCTCCTCTACGCCGCTAGCGCTCTCGGCAAACGACGTCGTCGTACTAACGCCCACTATCGAACCAACCATCGTGGCTACCGCGTCGGCTTCGAGAGTTTTTTCTAGTTTTTCGACGCCTTTTTGATTGCTCTCGTCAAAGATCCCCGCTCTGTTTCCAACGCCAGCTAGCGTACCGATAGAGTCAAAAAGATCGGTCACGAAAAATGTAACGATCACCGGAAGCAACGCAAAAGATAACGCGCCCATGATGTCAAGCTCTAAAAATATAGGCGATATCGAAGCCGGTAGCGAGATAAATTCTTTCGGATACGGCGCGATACCGAAAATCCAAGCGATCACCGAGGTCGTAAATACCGCGATGATAAAGGCACCTTTGACCTTCCACGCCCAAAAAAGTATAACGAAAAATAGCCCCACAAAGCCCAAAATAACGTTTGGATCTTTTAAATTTCCAAGCCCTACCAGCACGGCGTCGTTATTTACGACTACGCCCATTTGCTGAAGCCCGACGAAAGCGATAAAGGCACCTATGCCCGCGCTTATCGAGCGTCTGACGTCATCGGGAATAGATTTTAAGACCCAGATTCTAAAATTTGTAAAAGATAGCACTACGAAAATTATACCCGAGATAAAAACCACGCCCAGAGCCGTCTGCCACGGTATTTGCATGCCTAGTACGAGACCAAAGGTAAAATACGCGTTTAGCCCCATTCCCACGCTCATAGCCACAGGCGTGTTCGCCCATATGCCGTTTAGCACAGTAGCGACCACCGTGATGAGCGCCGTAGCCGTGATGAGCGCATCCATCGGCATGCCGGTTTTACTCATGATTATCGCGTTTACAGGCACGATATACATCATCGTTAAAAAGGTCGTGAGTCCCGCGCTAAACTCTGTCTTTACGCTAGTGCCGTTTTGCTTGAGTTTAAAAAAATCCAATTCCGCCTCCTTAGTTATCGTAAATTTTTAGTTCGTTATACAAGCTATCTCGCTCTACGGGGACAAATCCCGACGTCTGAATGAGATCGGTAAAATTTCTAAGACTCATACCGCTTGCCGATTTCGCACCGGCCGCGCTTTGGATGCTCTCTTTTTCTATCGTGCCGTCTAGATCGTCAGCACCAAATTCCTGCGCGACCATAGCCAAATTTATAGTCGACGTCGCCCAGTACGCCTTTATGTGTGCGACGTTATCGAGCACCAGGCGCGATATCGCAAATGTCTTTAAAATTTCGGCCGAGCCGGGATAGTTTTCTACTTTTAGATAATTATTGTCGCGCTGATAAACAAGCGGGATAAAGGCGTTAAATCCGCCGGTCTTATCCTGTAAACCTCGAATCCTTAGCATATGATCGATGCGGTTTTGCCTGCTTTCTACGTGGCCAAACAGCATCGTCGCGTTGCTTTCCCTGCCTTTTTCGTGCCAAAGGCGGTGGATTTTGAGCCAGTTTTCGGAGCTCACCTTGCCTTTGCAGATTTTACGTCTAACCTCTTCGTCAAAGATCTCAGCTCCGCCGCCAGGCATTGAGTCCACGCCGTATTCGAGCATTTTTTCTACGACTTCTTCATAGCTAAGGCTGTGTTTTCGCGAGAGGAAATCAACCTCCGCCGCAGTTAGCGCTTTGACGTGGATTTGCGGGTATTTTTCCTTGATTTTTTTAAAAATTTCCAAATACCACTGCCACGACGTCTCAGGGTTGTGCGCCGAGACGATGTGTATCTCTTTTGCGCCGCCGGCGACGCTTTTTTCGACGATTTTTAGTATTTCATCGTGGCTCATCGTGTATGGGTTTGGATTTTTGCGGTTTGCCGAAAATGCGCAAAATTTACACACGTCCGCGCAGATATTGGTCGGATTTATGTGGCGATTTACGTTAAAAAATACCTTTTTGCCGTGCAGTTTTCGCCGTTTGGAGTTTGCGAATTTACCCAGCGTAAAAAGGTCTAGGTCGTATAAGCCGGCGCATTCGTCCGCGTCCAGACGTTCGCCGCTTTGGAGTTTTTCTATTAAATTTGTCAAATTTTATTCCGAAAATAGATATTAAACGGCGATTATATGTTAAAAAAGCTTTGTTTTTGCAAAATTTTAGTATCATCGGATAAAATTTACACAAAAAGACGGCGGTAAAAAGTGGCTTTAAAAGGAAATTTAAGCGGCGTTTTGGGCGGCGCAAATTTGGCCTCGCAGCTAAAAAAGCTTCAGGGCAAGGGCTTTGCAAATTTCATCGCAAAGCAAAGCGACGAGCTGATAAAAGCTCTGTGCACGCGGGTTTTGGACGAGATTTTTGTGGACTTTAACCCGGACATCGATTTTATCCCGTTTTGCGTCATCGCTACCGAAAAGTACGCCGACAACCTCATCTCCACAAGCTCGGTTTTAGAGATTTTAATCGTCTTTAAAGAAAACGCGGGCTTTAACGTCAAATTTATCCTAAAAAAGCTAGTCGCCGCGCTGGAAGGCTCAAATTTAAAGCTAAATATTAAAATTTGCGAGCTGGACGAGATTTTCGAAGCGCACAAAAACGACCACAAAGCAAAGGCCGCGTTTAGCCGTATCCGCTACATCTGCGGCTCGCGTACGCTCTATAAGGCCGCTCGCTCACAGATCTATAAAACGCGCGAGTTTAACGCGCAAGAAAATCTCAAATTTTACTCCAAAAATCTGGGCGCCTTTAACGATATCCCAAACATAAAGCAAGAGCCTGATCTTAAAAACGATCTAGGCGGTACGAACGACATCTACTACCTAAACTGCGCTCTAAACGGCTTTGAAAACGAGATCAGCATGCGCTCGCAGGCTCTAAAATTTATCGACGAAAAGGAGCTTAGCGCGCTAAATTTGGCGACTGATTTTATCCTTTGCGTAAAATCGGCGCAAAATTTGACCCTAGGCTCGGACGTTTTCGCCCCGGCTAAGCTAAACGAGATCACCGCGCTAATGCAAACCAAGTCCAAAAAAACGCAAGAAAATAGTAGCGTCATCTCGCAAAAGCTCTTTTCCTGCATGCATTCAGTCGCCGTTTTCTCGCGCTATCTGGTTTCTAGCTTTTACAGGAGCAAATTTAAAAGCGAGGTTAAATTTAGCGAGCTACGAGCCGCGCGACTAAAAAACGGATTTTATAGATTTGAAAATACCATTTACGTCCCGCTACACGTCCGCGCTAGGCCGCTAAACGCGGTGCTAAAGCAGCTTTTGGCTCTTGGCGATGCGGAGTATAAATTTGACGTCGGAACGATCTTTTACCTAAAACGCGCGCAAATCAGCAAAGAGGACGCCGAGGATTCGCTCGCGCTTTTTAGAAAAATTTTGATGCGAAACCACGCTCACTGCATCATCAAGGCGCTTTTGGACGCGGAGATTTTGCCCGTTTTGGTTAAGCCGCTCGAACACGCCGTAAATTTGGCCGAATTTGACGGCTATCATAAATTTAGCGTCGGCGAGCACTGCGTTTTAAGCGTCAAATTTGCCGAAAATATCAAAGATAAATTCGTAAAATCGCTCTACGACGAGCTTTGCATCGAGGGGCGCACGCTGCTAAAGCTAGCTTTGCTGCTACATGACGCAGGCAAGGGGCTTGGCGGCGATCACTCGGTCGTGGGCTCAAATATCTTTCGCGCCTACGCCGCAAAGCTAAATTTGAGCGCAAAAGCCGTAAATATCGGCGTTACGCTCGTGCGCTACCACACGCTGATGAACGACGTGGCAAACCGCGAGGACATCTACGATCAGCGCACGATTTTTAGCTTTATCTCAAAACTAGGCGATCCGCAAACCCTAAAGCTCTCATATATCGTCGCCTACTGCGTGATAAACGCGACCGACGAAAAGCTATATACGCCCTATCTGGCGCGACTTTTGCGCGAGCTTTACGGCATTTGCTTGCAAAGCTTTGAGGATGAAAATCTGCTCGATGAAGCTTCAAGGCGCGTAAAAAAGGAGCTTAGCATCAGGCGAAACGCTAAATTTGCGGCCTTAAGCGAAAATTTGAAAGAGAAAATTTTCGCTATCAGGTCAAATTTGCTCTTTGCCAAATACCAACCAGCAGACATCATCAGCATCGCCTGGGCCGCGCAAAACGCCGATAAACTAAGCGTGCAGGTACAAAATCACCAAAGCCTAAGCATAGAAATTTACGCGCAAAACTACCCGAATTTAGCGGTTTTGCTCTCGGCTCTAGCGCACCTTGATCTTGGATTTATGGAGATTTTCGAGCTGTTTGACGGTAAATTTTACGTCAAGCTCGAGTTTAACAAAAACGTAAAATCAAGCGAGCTAGAAACCCTAAAAAACCTCATCGAAATCTCGCTAAAAAGTGGCGCCTCAGCGCAGATAAATCGCCCGATAATACTAAAAGGCGAGCTAAATTTCGACGCGAACCACTCGCAAGAGTACGCGAAGCTTGGCATAAACGCAAAAGATCAGCGCGGACTGATGGCTTACGTATTGGGAGTTTTTAAGGAATTTGATGTAAAAATAGCCAACGCTAGAATCCAAACCGTAAAAAATAGGACGCGAAATTTGCTGCTTATACAAAAGCGCGAGGGCGTGGATTTGGGCGAAATTTTAAAATTATTAGAAAGCGAGTAAACATGTGCGGAATCGTCGGTTACGTCGGCAATAGAGAAAAAAGAGAGTTTATTTTAAACGGATTAAAAGAGCTTGAGTACCGCGGCTACGACAGCGCGGGCATGGCGGTGATGAGCCTAGAGGGCGGTTGCGACAAATGCGCGCAAGAAATCGCCTTTTTCAAAGCCATAGGCAAGCTTGAAAATTTAGCCAAAAAATCAGAGGGCTTTAGCTCTAGCGGCGAAGGCGTCGCGATCGGACACACGCGCTGGGCTACGCACGGCAAACCTACCGAGATCAACGCTCACCCGCACCTAGGCGAGCACTCTTTCGTCGTTCATAACGGCATCATCGAAAACTACAAAGAGCTAAAAGAGGAGCTTGAAGCAAAGGGCGTTAGCTTCCTCAGTCAAACCGATACCGAAGTCATCGTGCATCTTTTTGAGGAAAATTTAAAAACCATCGGCGAGCCGTTTAAAGCATACGAAGCCACGGTAGCGCGCCTACACGGAGCTTACGCGACCCTACTGATCACCAAAACGGCTCCTGGCAAAATTTTCTTCGCCAAGGACGCCGCGCCGCTAGCCATCGGCAAAAGCGAGGAGAAAGAGGTATTTTTCGCCTCCTCCGACGCCCCGCTGATCGGCCTAGCCAAAGAGGTGTGCTACCTGGACGATAAAAGCTACGGGTTTGTTAGCATTGACGAGATCGCGGTTTTTAAAGACGCAAAAAAACTAAGCCCGAGCTTTGCCGCGCTGCCTGCGGACAAAAGCTACGCGCAAAAAGAGGGCTACCGCTTTTTTATGGAAAAAGAAATTTACGAGCAAAGCGCGGTCGTCTCAGAAACTCTGATGGGACGCGTCAAAGAGGATGCGGTAGGTCTTGAAAATTTAACCGACGAGTATCTACGAAATATCGACGATATCGTGATCTGCGCATGCGGCACGAGCTACCACGCAGCCCTTACGTCTAGCTACCTTTTTGAGAGGCTAGCTGACACGAGAGCTAAGGTCGAGATCGCGAGCGAATTTCGTTATAGACGCCCGAAACTAAACAAAAACGCTCTTTTTATCGTCATCTCGCAAAGCGGCGAAACCGCCGACACCCTAGAAGCGCTAAAAATCGCCAAGCAGGCGGGGCTAAAGACGCTAGCCATCTGCAACGTCGATAACTCCTCGATCGTGCGCCTAGCAGACGACACGCTGCTAACTCGCGCGGGTATCGAAAAGGGCGTAGCCAGCACCAAAGCCTTCGCCACGCAGGTAGTAACGCTGTGGATGCTAGCGCTTCAAATCGCGCAGGCTAAAGCTTCCATAAGCAAAGAAGAGCTAAAAAGCGAGATCGCGGCGCTCCTGCACGTTCCGCAAATTTTAAATATCAGCAAAGAGCCGCAAGAGCGCATCCGCCGCCTAGCTAAACACTATTTGCACGGGCACGGCTTCTTTTTCATCGGGCGCGATATATTTTATCCGCTAGCGCTCGAGGGCGCGCTAAAGCTCAAAGAGATCTCATATCTGCACGCCGAGGGCTATCCTGCGGGCGAGATGAAGCACGGCCCTATCGCGCTTGCCGATGAGAGGCTCTTTACGATCGCGCTGATGCCGCAAACCGTCCTCTACGAAAAAACCAAAAGCAACGTCGAGGAACTCGCCGCTCGCGACGCATATATACTTGCTAACAGCCCCGAGGAGTTCGAGCTTAGCGACGATTTTATAAAGACTAGCAAACAAGCTCACCCGATGAGCGAGTTTTTCGAGATGATGATTATCTTGCAGCTTTTTGCGCTGGAGATCGCCATGAGGCTGGGCAACGACGTAGATATGCCGCGAAACCTTGCTAAAAGCGTAACGGTAGAGTAAATTTAGTAGGAG
>NZ_CALKTQ010000097.1 GCF_937997465.1 uncultured Campylobacter sp.
CATCACGCAGTCAAACATATCCACGCCGCGAGCCACGTTTTCTACGAGGTCTTCTGGAGTGCCTACGCCCATGAGATAGCGCGGACGCGCCGCGTCGATGTATGGCATCACGGCCTGTACGGTGTCATACATCTCTTGGTTGCTTTCGCCTACACTAAGACCACCGATAGCAAGCCCGTCAAAGGGCATCTCGCACAGCGCCTCGGCGCAAAATTTACGCGCCGCCTCGTCCGTGCCGCCTTGGATGATGCCGAATATATTTTGCGTGAGGCCTTCGCCTTTGTTTTGCTTAAATTTATGATAATCTATCGCCTCTCGCGCCCATTTTATAGTGCGTTTGATGCTTAGCTCCACGCGCTTTTTTTCAGCAGGAAGCGCGACTAGATCGTCTAGGATCATCATGATGTCGGAGTTTAGGTCGTACTGGGTATCTAGCACCGAGCGCGGCGTGAAATAGTGCGCGCTGCCGTCGATGTGGCTTTTAAATTTTATGCCGTTTTCGTCGGGCTTTGAGATCTTGCTCAGAGAAAATGCCTGAAAGCCGCCGCTATCTGTTAAAAACGAGTGGTTAAATTTAGTAAAGCCGTGCAGGCCGCCAAGCTCTTTTACCACCTTGCTGCTAGGACGCAAGTAGAGGTGGTAGGTGTTGCCGAGGATTATTTGGGCGCCCAGAATTTGCATCATATCCACGGCGTCTAGGCTTTTTACTGCACCTACGGTGCCAACTGGCATAAACACGGGCGTTTTTATCGTCGAGTGAGCGGTGATTAGCGTGCCCGCGCGCGCCGCACCGTCCGTTTTATCTATACTAAAAGTCATTTTGATATAATAGTCCCTTTAAATTTGGAGTTTTAATGAAAAATATCTTGATAGTTGCGGACGGCATTGTAGCTAAATATTTCTTAGAAAGACTATTCGTAGCGCGAAATAACGCTCATCACTACACGGTTATCGCTATGGACGAGGAGATTTTTGGAGGGGAAAATTTAGAAAATTTTACCTTTTACCGCTTTGATCCGACGAGTTTTGATCGTCTTAAGCAGGTAGTTAGCGGCTATTTTAGCCAGTTTATGATAATGCTAAAAGACGGCTTTGAGACGGTTAGCGTCTATAACAATCTGCGTCAAATCAGCAAAAAAACGGAAATTTTAATGCTTGATCTATGGGGACTAGGCGGGTTAGAGGACGACTCGCACCTAACGGTTTTAGACGGGCGAGGCATCGTGACGGCTAGGCTCATGGATTATTTGCCCGATATCCCCGTAGTAGCCGATAACGTGGGGCTTGGACAAGGCGAAATAATGGAAGTAAAAGTACCCGTAGGAAGCTCGTTTATGTACCGTCATATTAGCTCCATAACGCAAAAAAAATGGCGCATCGCGATGGTTTATCGCGGCTCAAATTTCATGATCGCAAAGCCAAATTTAATGATCCTGCCAAACGACGTTTTGCTGATAGTGGGCGAGCCTAGCGTGCTTTTAAGCGTATTTAGAAGCGTGAAAAAAGAAACGGGGCAGTTTCCAAGCCCATTTGGACATAACACTTACCTGTTTTTAGATATGCGCGCCATGGGCGAAGAGGCTTGTTTACGGCTGCTAGAACAGAGCCTAAAACTGCACGAAAAGCTAAATAGCAAACGCCTCTACGTAAAGGTCGTAAATCCGACGTTAAATTTAGCCTACGAGAAGCTAAAATCGGTCGGAGACGAGAGGGTTGCGGTAACGTTTGATTTTTTCGGTCGCGGCGTAGAACAGATAAAAGACGACGTATTTAAAAACGACGTCGGGTTAATAGTAACCGATAATAAATTTTTCTCGGCCCACAAAAGGATGCTTTTCGAGCTTAAAAGGCCGGTAACTACTATCGGCCGAGGCGACGCGGACGAGATAAAAAAAGGCGTGATACTAAGTAGCGGTTTTGGCGACGAGATAGAAAACCAATCAGCCGTCATCATGGACTGCTGCGCGCAGCTAGATACGCAAATCTCGCTATATCACTTTGGCGCTCTTAGCGGCGGCGAGGGCGCGGAGGAACATTTTGATAGTCTTTCTAAAATTTTCGGACGTAAGGTCGAGATAGTCGAAGATAGAAATATAAATCCTATTTTAAAGCTAAAAAACGAGCAAAATTTGCTTCAGTTCGTGCCGTTTACGAAAAAGATCAGTAAAAAGGACGCCTTTGCTACGTTTTCAAATGATATGAACCGTCTGTACGCGCGCCTTAGCGACAACTATCAGATTTTTATACCGATAAATTAGGCTATTTTGGATAAAATAAAAGCGGAGAATAAGATGAAAATAGATATAAAATTTGACGGCAAGCCGGGCTACGGCGTCTATATAAACGAGCTAAAAGAGCTTAAATTTGACGCTAAAGTCGCTATCGTTACAAACGCAAAAGTAGGCGGGCTTTATCTGCAAAATTTACTCTCACGCATAGATTGTCCGCAAAAATTCGTCATCAGCGTCCCAGACGGCGAAGAGTATAAAAATATGCAAACGATCGAGGCGATCTTAGAGCAGCTTTTTGTTAGCCGCCTTGACCGCAGCAGCGTGATCATCGCTCTTGGCGGCGGAGTGGTGAGCGATATGGCGGGCTTTGCGGCGAGCATTTTTGAGCGCGGGATCAAATTTATAAACATCCCGACTACTCTGCTAGCGCAAGTGGATGCTAGCATGGGCGGAAAAACGGGTGTAAATAATAAATTTGGCAAAAATCTAATCGGCTCGTTTTATCAACCTAGCGCCGTTTACTGCGAGACTGAGTTTTTAAAGACGCTTGAAAAGCACGAATTTGCAGCAGGCCTCGCAGAGGCCGTAAAGATGGCCGTAACCTTTGACGAAAAAATATTTTCGTGGATGGAGGATGCAGATTTGACGGATGAGGCGAATTTGCAAAATTTGATCTACCGCTGCGTGCAGATAAAAGCCGCCGCCGTAGAGGCCGACGAACGCGAAAAGGGCGTGCGAGCGGTGCTAAACTACGGCCATACCTTCGCTCACGTGATAGAAAACGAAACGAACTATAAAAAATACCTGCACGGCGAGGCGGTGGCGATCGGGATGAATATGGCTAATTCGCTAGCGGTGAAGCTAGGCCTCATGAGCGAGGAGCAAAAGGCGCGCGTGGCGGAGTTGCTAGTTAAATTTGGCCTGCCGATAAGCTACAAGGTGCCAAACGCAAGCAGCTTTTACGAGGCTTTTTTCCTCGATAAAAAGGCGGAAAACTCAGCGATCAAATTTATCTTGCCGCGAGGTATCGGAGACTACGAGATACAAAAAGACGTGCCGCGCGAGCTCGTAATGGACGTTTTAAGAGAGTTTGAATGAGAAAAATTTTATTTATTTTATTTTTTGCGATCTTTGCTTATTCGCTTGATGATATTCCTAGCGAATTTAACGCGACAAAAGAAGCTCAGCTATCCGAACTAAACGCGTCTTTGGCCTTTATCGAGGACGAGCTAGCCGATAACATCTGGGCGACTCGCTACTCAAACTACAACACCTTTCAAAAGCTAAGCGCGGAGCTCGACGAAATCGAAGCAGCGATAAAAAAACAGGCAAAAAATACCGAAAAAGTACTCGAGCTACAAAAAAAACAAAGTACGCTAAAAGAGCAGATCGAACTTCTAAGAGAGTTTCAAAAAGCGCCGTTTTCTAGCATGATAACGGCTCCCGAGATAGAAATTTTACAAAAGATAACCAATCCCGTCGCCGTGATCTCGGGCTTTTCGCACATAAAGCAGCTCAGAAGCGAAAAAGACGAGTATAAACGCCGACTAGACGGGCTTTCTAAGACGACCGACGAGTTAGCTAGAAAAGAGCAAATTTTAACCCAGATCGTAAATTTGAGCGACGACTCGCGCTTTCAAGCAGAGCTTGCCGAGGCTAGGCAGGAGCTAGCGGAATTTAACGCCGCGGCCGACATCGCAAAGACAACCTACGGTGTGTACGAAAAGCGCGTAAACGAAGCGATAAACCGCACTAGCGAGGACATCAAGGCGCAGATGAAAAAGGCGCTTGATATCGGTATATTTATCGTCGTTGTTATCGGACTTTCGTTTTTGTTTAAATTTATCATTAAAAAGACGATCACCGACAACGAGCGCCTCTATACGGCAAATAAATTTATAAATCTCGTAAACATCACGCTCATTATCATGATCTTGCTTTTTGCCTATATCGAAAACGTGACCTATCTCGTCACGGTGCTGGGCTTTGCATCCGCTGGTATTGCGATTGCTATGAAAGATATGTTCATGAGTATGCTCGGCTGGACGGTGGTGGTTTTTGGCGGTAGTTTTCACGTCGGCGACCGCATAAAGGTACGCAAAGACGGAGAGGACGTCGTGGGCGACATCATCGATATCTCGCTGCTTAGGATGACTATTTACGAGGACGTCACGATCGTCACGGTAAACTCAAACCGTAGGGCGGGGCGTATTATATTCGTGCCAAATAATTATATCTTCACCGATCTGATTGCAAACTACTCGCACCACGGTATGAAGACCGTCTGGGACGGTATCGACGTCGTTTGTAGCTTTGAATCAAATCACAAAAAAGCCGCTCATATCATCAAAGATATCGCACGAAAATACTCCAAAGGCTACACGGAAATCGCCAAAAAACAAATGAGCAAGCTGCGAAATCAATACAGCATCAAAAATCCAAACGTCGAGCCGCGCGTATTTACCTTTATCGAGCCTCACGGCGTGAAAATTTCGGTCTGGTACATGGCAAACACATTTGCCACGCTATCTTTGCGAAGTACGATAAGCGCGGAGATAATGGAAGCCATAGCTAGCCACGACGACATCGTAATCGCCTATCCGACGCAGACTTTATATATGGATAGACGCGTAAAAGCCGGCGAGTCAAAGCCGATGGGCGAAGGCGGCGAGGAGAAGCATGAAGCCTAACTCAAATTTGACCCAGCAAGAGCCGCGCCGAGAGAAGGTATTTTTTAAAACATTCGGTTGCCGCACGAATATCTACGACACCGAGCTGATGAAAAGCTACGTCAAAGACTACGATATCGTTAGCGACGAAAACGAAGCTGACATCGTAGTGGTAAACTCCTGCACGGTCACAAACTCCGCCGATAGCGGCGCGCGCAGCTACATAAACGGTATAAAAAAGCGCGGCGCCAGAGTCATACTAACGGGTTGCGGCGCGGTGAGCAAGGGCAAAGAGCTGTTTAACAAAAACTCGGTTTTTGGCGTGATAGGCGCGAGTAAAAAAGAGGATATAAACGCGCTGCTAAAGTCGCAAGATCCGTTTTTCGAGCTGGGAAATTTAAAAAGTATCGACAAAAATATCGTAACGAACTACGAAAATCACACCAAAGCCTTTATCAAAATCCAAGAGGGCTGCGACTTTGCGTGCAGCTACTGCATCATCCCGGCCGTTCGCGGCAAAGCGCGCAGTATGGGTGAGGAAGCGATTTTACGCGAGGCTAAAATTTTAGCCTATAACGGCTATAACGAGCTAGTGCTAACGGGCACAAACATCGGCAGCTACGGTAAGGATACGGGCTCAAGCCTAGGCCGCTTGCTAGGCAGGCTCGGTAAAATAGGCGGCATAAAGCGCATAAGGCTCGGTAGTATCGAACCAAGCCAGATAGACGAGAGCTTTCGCGAGATCTTGCGCGAGAGCTGGCTAGAGCGGCATCTGCACATCGCGCTTCAGCACACGAGCGAGGCGATGCTGCGCATTATGAGGCGGCGAAATCAAGCCTTTAGGGATTTGGAGCTGTTTTTGGAGCTTAGCCAGATGGGTTTTGCGCTAGGAACCGACTACATCGTGGGGCATCCTGGCGAGAGCGAGGAAATTTGGATCGAGGCACTAGACAATTTTAAAAAATTTCCGCTCACGCATCTGCACTGCTTTGCGTATTCGCCGCGAAGCGGTACGCACTCGGCGGATATAAAAATGGACGTTAGCGGCGACGTGGCGAAGGCTAGACTTAAGGTTTTAAAGCAAATCGTAGCGGAAAATAATTTTAAATTTAGGCAAGAGTACGCTAGAAAAGGCGGGAGCCTAAACGTTTTGGTCGAGCAACTAAACGGTGAATTTTACGAAGGTTTCGATCAGTTTTATAACAAAGTAAAAATCAAAACGGATAAGCAAATTTTAAAAGAGTGGGCAGTCATAGATAAATTTGAAGTAAAAAGCGAGGGCGACTATGCACAAATTTAAGCTAAATAAACAAAAGATCATCGTGATTTTGACGGCTATTTTGGCGGTTTTGCTAGCTGTTGCGGTAGGTAGAAGCCAGCCCAAAAATATAATGTACGAAAGCTACGAAAAGCTGCTAGAAGGCGATATGATCGCAAGCGCTACCGTAAACGGCGGCGAACTGGAGCTCACGACCAAGGGCGGTAACAAATACATCATCGTAAAAGACGGCGTGGATATGCGTGCTCTAGTGCAAAAAGTGCCCGTCGATCTAAAAAAAGAGACGCCCGTACTGGATGAAATTTTAGCCGTGCTGGCGCTACTTGTTATCTGCTTTGCGGGGCTTGCGATTTATGCAAGGTTTAAAAAACAAAAACTCGCCGCTCAAAACGAAAATCAAAAAGCAAACGTCTATGAGTACGACAATATCGCCGCTAGCTCTGTGGCTCCTGCTATCTCAAACGTCAAATTTGACGACGTGGCGGGCATAAAAGACGTCAAATTTGAGCTAAGCGAGATCGTGGATTTTCTAAAAAATCCGACGAAATATAAAAAATTCGGCATCAAAATGCCAAAAGGCGTGCTGATGGTGGGGCCTCCAGGCGTGGGTAAAACGCTAGTGGCAAAGGCCGTCGCGGGCGAGGCGGGAGTGCCGTTTTTTTACCAAAGTGGCGCGAGTTTTGTGCAAATTTACGTCGGTATGGGCGCAAAACGCGTGCATGAGCTGTTTTTAAAGGCTAAAGCGTATGCGCCGTCCATCATCTTTATCGATGAGATCGACGCCGTGGGCAAGGTGCGCGGCGGCAACCGAAACGACGAGCGCGAGGCCACGCTAAATCAGCTACTGACCGAGATGGACGGCTTTGAGGATAACTCTGGCGTCATCGTGATCGCCGCGACCAACCGCATCGAGATGATAGACGAGGCGTTGCTACGCTCGGGACGATTTGATAGGCGCATTTTTCTTTCGATGCCTGATTTTAGCGATAGGGTCGAGATTTTAAAATCCTATCTAAAAGACAAAAACACGAGCGTAGATGCGCAAGACGTGGCGCGCATTAGCGTGGGTTTTAGCGGGGCGGCGCTTTCTACGCTGGTAAACGAAGCTGCGATAAATGCGCTAAGACGCGGCGGCGAGATGATAGAGTTTAGCGATTTTGAAAGCGTTTTAAACAAAGTCTTGCTCGGTAAAAAGAGGATTTTAAGCTACAACGACGAGGAAAAGCGCATCCAAGCGCTCTATCAGGGTGCAAAGGCTTTGGCGGCGTATTGGTTCGGGATAGAATTTGAAAAAATTTCTCTCGTCGAGGAGCAGTTTATGCGTCCTGAGCGAGAGATAGAGTCGCGCTCACAGATGTTTGCGCGTATCAAGGTCTGTTTGGCAGGCATGAGCGCGCTAAAGATGGTCAAAGACGATACTTTTTCAAACTCGGGCACCGACATCCAAAAAGCTCGCGAGATCGCGCAAAATATGGTCTTTGAGTACGGTATGGGGCGCGCTTTGATACCAAATGCGGCGGATACCGAGGAGCTACTGCAAGAGGCATATGCCGAGGTCGGGACGTTTTTAGCAGGCATGAAGGCGCAGCTAGAGCGCATCAGCGAGCATATCGAGATTTCTGAGAGTATCGATAAAGACGCGCTAGGTAGGATAATCAAAGAGTTTTACAACTAAATTTAAGGAGAAAAAATGAAAGCAAAAATAGGCATATTGACGCTGAGCGACCGCGCTAGCGAAGGCAAATACGACGATTTGTCGGGCGCAGCGATAAAAGAGGTCTTAGACGGCTGGATAACGAGCGAGCGTGAGTATTTTTACGAAGTGATCCCTGATGAGATTGAACTTATAAAAGAGCGTCTAAAACACATGATAGACGTTCTGGGCTGCGATTTAGTGCTAACTACGGGCGGCACGGGACCTGCTCCTCGCGACGTGACGCCGGAAGCTACCGAGGCCGTATGCGAAAAGATGATGCCCGGCTTTGGCGAGCTAATGAGAACGGCTAGCCTAAAATACGTCCCCACAGCGATCCTGTCGCGCCAAACGGCTGGTATCAGAGGACACGCGCTCATCGTAAATTTACCCGGCCAGCCAAAGGCGATCAAAGAGTGCCTAGAGCCGGTATTTCCGGCGATTCCGTACTGTATCGATCTCATCGGCGGCGCATTTATCGAGACCGATGAGAGCGTGATGAAGGTATTTCGTCCGAAACAAAAGAAAATTTCGTAATCTACGTGCTAAACTTTTTTGAAAATATAAATTTAAAGGCTACGAGGCTGCTTGAGGGCTATTATTCGCTCTTTTGCGGCCTTTTTACGCTTTGCATCGGCGTTTACGCGCTCGGACTAGTTTTTGGTGCAGAGTGGCTTTTGCTTGCCGCTAGCGCTTGTATCTATGCGTGTTTCGTCCTGCTTGCGTTTCGTTCGCTTTTTTGGTTCGTCTTGAGCCTGATTTTCTCGCCCGTTTTTGCTATCGTAGTACGCGAGCGTTATGACGAAAATTTGCTTTTAGACGCCGTTTTTGCGCTTATTTGTATATTTTGCTGGTTATTTTTGTCGCTAGCCGTGAGTGAAAATATCTCAAAACTGGGCAACGAAATCGTATCTAAAATTTTACGCATCGCTGCGCTTTTTGCCGTGATCGGCGTTTACTACGTCAGTATCGAAAATAGCCTAAATTTACAAGCTATTTTAAAAGATACCGTTACGCTTCGCATCGTGCTTATCGCCATAAATATCTACATGTTTCCTTCCCTTGTCACGCTTTTGGCGCTTGATTTGCGCGGATACTATTTGGAAAACAAAGACGCAAAAAGGGCTAAATTTTCATTTTTTAATTTCACTAAAGAAGCTTTAAAAGTAATCAAATTTATTGCCTTAAGGCGTAAAATTTAAACACATAAACTTTTTATACAGTCTCTAAAAACGCTATTTTTTGTAAATTTGAGGGATAGAAAACCGCTCTGCTGCTTTTGATTGGTAGCGGCGAAGTTAAATTTTAGTAAAACTCTGGATACTTTTTGGCGCGGCGATGGATTGCGGTTAAATTTGACAAAGTAA
>NZ_CALKTQ010000098.1 GCF_937997465.1 uncultured Campylobacter sp.
CTTAGCAAATTTGGGGGCGGTATCGGCTGGGACTGGTGCAAGGTGCGCGCTATGGGAGGCAGCATCGACGGACATAAAAACGCGGCCGGCGGCATCATCCCGTTTCTAAAAGTTACGAACGACATCGCCGTCGCCGTCGATCAGCTAGGCACGAGAAAAGGCGCGATAGCCGTCTACGTCGAGCCGTGGCACATGGACGTGAGCGATTTCCTCGATCTACGCAAAAACTCGGGCGAGGAGCGCCGCAGAGCGCATGAGCTATTCCCTGCGCTTTGGATAAACGACCTTTTCATGAAGCGCGTCAAAGAAAACGCTCGCTGGACCCTCTTTGATCCAGCAGAGGTTACCGATCTGTGCGATCTATACGGCGAAGCATTCGAGGCTCGCTATCTAGCATACGAAAACGACGAAAAGATCCAAAAAAACGTCGTCATGGCAAAGGAGCTGTGGAAGAAAATTTTAACTAGCTATTTTGAATCGGGCATGCCGTTTTTGTGCTTTAAAGATAACGCAAACAAAGCCAATCCAAACGACCACGACGGCATAATCAGAAGCTCAAATTTATGCACCGAAATTTTCCAAAATACACAACCAAACTACTACAAGATCAAGATCACGTTTGATAACGGCTCCGAGCGGCTATTTGACGAAGAAGAAGACGTCACGGTCGATAGCGGTATAACCAAAAAAGCCAAAAAACTAAGCGCACTCGATAGCATCGACGGCGAGCAAATTTTCATCGTCGAAAAAGAAAGCGTCGAGGGCAAAACCGCCGTGTGCAACCTCGCGAGTATAAATTTAAGCAAAATCAACAAAAAAGAGGACATCGAGCGCGTCGTGCCGATCGCCGTACGCATGCTAGATAACGTCATCGATCTAAATTTCTACCCGCACAAAAAAGTCAAACACACCAACCTAGCATCCCGCTCGATCGGCCTTGGCGTTATGGGCGAGGCGCAGATGCTAGCCGAGCGCGGCGTGAAATGGGGCAGCTACGAGCACCTAGCGCTCATCGATAGCGTGATGGAAAACATAAGCTACAACGCCATCTACGCCAGCTCAAATTTGGCAGTAGAAAAGGGCGTTTATCCACTCTTTGAAGGCTCAAAGTGGAGCAGGGGAGTGATGCCTATCGACACGGCAAACGCAAACGCCAAAGCGCTTCTAAACGACAGAGGCGGGCTGTTTGACGAGAACGCCTGCGACTGGAGCAAACTGCGCGAAAAGGTCAAAAAAGACGGTATGCGAAACGGCTATCTGATGGCGATCGCGCCGACGTCGAGCATCAGCATACTCGTAGGCACCACGCAGACGATCGAGCCCGTGTATAAGCGCAAGTGGTTTGAGCACAATCTAAGCGGCATGATACCAAACGTCGTGCCGAATCTCAGCCCTGAGACGTGGCAGTTCTATACGCCTGCCTATGAACTAGATCAGCGCGTGCTCGTGCGTGCCGGCGCCATCCGCCAAAAGTGGATCGACCAGGGCCAGAGCCTAAATATTTTCATGAGCCTAGACAAAGCTAGCGGCGGCTATCTGAGCGAAATTTACACGCTTGCGTGGCAGCTAGGGCTAAAATCGACCTACTATCTACGCTCCGAAAGCCCCGATAGCGAGAAGCTAAACAACGTCACAGACCGCTCAATCGAATGCGAAGGGTGTCAGTAAAATTTATTCGCCGCGCTAGAATTTACGCTCGCAGATAGATGGCGAAAACGGCGTGAAAGAGTATTTTAGAAAGTAAATTTGACGGGCGAATTTAAGCCCCGATCTTAAATGTCAAATTTAAGCGAAACGGCTTGGCTTTTGGCGTTAAATTTGACGCCAAATTTAACCCTGCGCCGCATCAAATTTGACCGCACGCATAAAAGCAAATTTATCAAAAAGGCAAAATATGAAAATAGCCGTAAACGGCGCAAGCGGATTTATCGGCGGCGAGCTTTGCAGATTTTTTAGGGCCCAAGGTCACGAGGTCGTAGCCATACCGCGAGCTGTCTACGCCGACAAAGTCGCGCTCAAAAATCTCATCGGCGGCTGCGATGCGGTTATAAATTTAGCGGGTGCTTCTATCGCCGCAAGGTGGAGCGAGGCCTATAAAAAGCGTCTTCGCGCAAGCAGGATAGAGACGACTCGCGCGCTAGTCGGCGCGATAAACGAGCTAGAAAATCCGCCATTTTTCATCAGCGCTTCGGCTATCGGCATCTACGAAAATGGCCTTGGTCACGACGAGAGCTCGGTCAAATTTGACCGCGGATTTTTGGGCGAGCTAGCATGCGAGTGGGAGAGCGAGGCCGCCAAAGCGCGGACGCAAACGGCGATATTTCGCCTAGGCGTGGCGCTGGGTCGAGGCGGCGCGCTGGCTAAGATGTTGCCGGCATTCAGGCTCGGTCTTGGCGGCAAGATCGGTAGCGGCGAGCAGGCGTTTTGCTGGATTCACATCGCTGATTTGCTAGAGGCATTTAAATTTACCTTGCAAAACCGCCAAAGCGGCGTTTTTAATCTCGTTTCGCCGCAACCTAGCACAAACGGCGAATTTACTAAAATTTTAGGCGAGGTTTTGGGGCGACCGACGTTTTTTAAAGTGCCTAAATTTGCGTTAAATTTGATGTTTGGCAAGGGATCCGTCGTGCTGCTTGAGGGTGCGAAAGTCTATCCGCAAGCCTTGATAAAAAGCGGATTTAGCTTTAAATTTAGCGATCTAAAAACCGCGCTTGAGGATGTTTTGAGATAACGTTTTAAAGTAAAACAAATTACCTAAAGGACTTTTCAATGGCAAACTATACACTACATACAATCCTAGCGTAGTGATAAATTCCGGAAATTTACCGCAAGAGTTCGAGTCAACTTGTGTTTAAATTTAATGTTTGGCGGCGGTATTCTATCGTTTTTATAAAGTCATGCTGCATCGTCGTTCAAAATACACACAAGTTTACCCTCTATGCCCTGAAAAGTTCGGTCGAGAAAGCGCTTTCATCTATCCCTCGCCCGATGAAGACCAAAAAATTATCGCAGCGTTTGCGGTCGCTAAAAGGCGTTATCTCAAATTTGCCGCCTACGAACTGCACGACGTATTGCGCTTCATCATCTTTGAAGCTTGCAAGCCCCTTTATGCGGTAAAAATTTTCCGGTATGTCGCTCATAAATTTGATGAAATTTTGCCTATCGATGCCCTCGGGAAGGTCTTTTTTAAACGAGACTATCCCCTCGTCTTCGTGCGTAGTATGCATTTTGCCCTCGAGCAGGACGGACGCCATATAGGAGGTGTCGCTTTGGCGGTAGAGCAGATAGTTTGGATTTAGCTCGGCGCCAACCGTTTCGAATATCTCGGTGCAGCGGTTGTTTTGGATCAAAGCTTGTCGTATCCGCTCCTTTTGCTCGCTCGAGATCAGATCGATTTTATTGAGCACTATGACATCGGCGGCCTTGATCTGCTCGAGCATTATTTTTGATCTGCCGCGCTCTTTTAAAAAATTCGCCCCATCGACGACTGTGACGATGGCGCATAGATTGACCGCGTCTTTTATCTCGTTTAGCTCGCTTAAGATATTGAAAGGATTGGCGACGCCGGTGGTTTCAAGCACGATGCTGTCGGGCTTTTTGGGCTTGAGCTGCGAGATCGCGAGCTTGATCTGCCCCGCCATGGAGCAGCAAACGCACCCCTCGTCGATCTCTACGAGCGCGTATTTGGCGTCCAGCAGCGCGCCGTCGAGGCCGATCTTACCGATCTCGTTTTGGATGATGCCTGTAAATCTATTTTGCGCCGTTTCGTGCTCGATGAAATTTTGAATAAATTTCGTCTTGCCCGAGCCCAGATAACCGGTGATGATGAAAAAATTCGGCCGCTCGCCGCCTTGCATAAAAATTTGCTTTTTATCCTCTTTGGCTAAGCGCAGCAAAAATTTAAACAAAGGCGCCGAGCCTGGCAGCTTCTTAAAGGATTTATCGTTAAATTTAAAGCATCCGTCACCCGCGTCCTCGCCGTAGATTAAATTTACAAAAATTTCGCCGCAGAGCGGATCTGCTTTGATTTCTAAGTTGCGCTCTTTGTCGTAGATCACGGCGCGAGCCGCTTTTTTGTAAATTTCAAAGCTCTCGTAGCGCGGCTCGTAAATTTTGCAAAGCGCGATATGCAAAAAGTTCATAAACGCAAGCGATACCCTAAAGCAGGGGAAATTTTTATCGAGCCCCTCTTTTGCGATGATCTGCTTGCCCTCTACGCACACGCCGTCCTTTGCGTACGACCTATCTCTGGGCTTTGTTTTAAAAGATAGCGCTATGCCTCGCTCTTGCGGCTTTAAGTAGATCGTAGCGACGCAGAAATTATTTAAAAGCTCCTCGTGCGCGGAGAAATTTCGCACCTTTGCCAAAAAGTCCGGCTCCCCAGCCAAAACGGCTTCAAAAAGTGAGACGCTACCGAGCAGTTCGTCGTTTGCGGAGGGAAAATAATAAAGCTCAAATACGCCTGCGCCATCTTTCACCTCTCGCAAAACGATGCCGTAAATTCCGCTATAAAAGCCAAATTTTATGCTCCAGCATTCATTAAAATAGTTCCCCTTATACATCCCCTGATACCTGCTTGAGGATTTTACGTCGCTATCGTAAAGAGATTTCATCAATATACATCTCATAAGCGATCTGTAATCCTCAAACGAGTATTTAAATTTCAAAGGGAAAATATCTTGAAATTCCATGTTTTTATCCAAATTTAACCTTGTCGCCGTTGCCCAGATAATCGGATGTTTTGGTTCTAAATCTAGCCGTGCCCTTTACGATCGGATAGCCCTCGCGGACGAATTTTTGCACGGTCAGCAGACCCGTGCAGTGGTTGCACGCCATGACCTGGTAGTTCCATCTTTTCAGCCCGATAACCAGATCGTCGTATTTTGGATCCCAGTCGTCAAACGGCGAGATATGAAGTCCGCCGTAAAGCCCGTAGAGTTGGTCGTTGTCGTACTTAAGCTCCTTATGTGCGGAGTCCGAAAAAGTAATGATGCCTTGATGGCAGCAGCCCGTGATACTCACAAGACCTTTGTCTTTGACGTTTACGAAGATCGACTGTTCGCCAAAAACTCTCGTAATGATAGGGCAGTCGTAGCAAAACGTACACATTCCGGGCTCAATCTCGTTTCTACCCTTTTTAAACACTACAAGCTCGCCTTTATGGCCTGAATCTTTGATATATTGTCTGCCTTCTGGATAAAAGCCCTCGTGGATGATGATTCTGATGTCGGGCTTATACTTTAAAACGACGGGTAAAGCCCAAAAGTGATCGTAGTGCTCGTGCGACATTATGAGAGTGTCAATCTCGCCGCTTTGCAGCATCTTATCGATTCCTTCTCGCTTAAAGCACTCGTGCATCCACTTATATGACCAGCCGCAATCAAGCAGATATTTTTTCTTTTCGCCGTTTAGACGCTCTATCTCTATCAAGGCGGAGTAGCCGCCAGCGTTATCGGGATTTACGGAGAGTTTTTTGGTTGCCTCCCACGCCTCATCTATTTTATCCGGCAGAAGATGTTTGATTTGCGAAATTCCCTCCTCGTAGCTTCCTTTGGCAAGCCCTTTGCCGTTACCAAACGGCGGCCAGTTAAATAGATATTGATTAACGAGCAGTCCACCTGCACCTTTTATATCTCCCATCAGCATCGAGTTGTCAAACCAGCTCGTTTCGGAGATATTAGTAACCTCGACGCTTTTAATCGCGCCGAAATCGGTCATCTTTCGCACTTCATCCGGAAGAAAAAATTCTCTCGCAGGAGAGTATGAAAACACTCCCATCGATGCGAGCGCACCAAGTCCTATTCCCGCCGCACCGCCTTTTATAAAATCTCTTCTAGCTTCATTCATCTCAGATCCTTTATTTAAAAATTGTAAGCATATTGCCCACGGCAGGCGCTAGATAAACTACGGCGAGATAGATGATCACGCCTATGATAAAGCCCACTACCAAGCCTTTGATGGAATTTTTATTTCCAAAATCATCTTCCTCGCCTGCTTCCTCTGCTTCCTCTTTCTTGCCTGCAAGCTTCCAGCCCGGCCAGCCGTCCATAAACCAGTAATTTATCAGCATTACATTGATAAACCAGATCATCGGAATCATAGGGAATTGTTGCGGGTGCGAAAAGCCCTTTTGAGTACCTAGCAAAAAGTGCGAGACTTGATAATAGACATAGTATAGGACGATAGCTGCTACCATGCTTATGATCGTTCTAAGAAGGATATTGACGGGCTTTGAAAATTTATTAACCGCATTGTTGCAGTAAAATTTAATAAACAGCACCGGCACCAGCCAAAATATAGCTATCTCACCTACGTGCAGCCATCGCCAATCGGGCGCGAAGAGCCTCCTGTCGCCTCTAATATGCACGCCCCAGATGAGTTCTTGTAGATAGTAAAAGAAGAATGAAAAGCAAAATGCCATCGCTATAATGCCGAAAAACGACGCCGTCCTTCTAAGCCAATTTGTCTTAATAAGGCTAAAAGGATACCTCTCCCAGATAGTTTCATACACCCAGACCATAACGGTACAGCACATAATCCATGCGATATTGAAATTTCCGTGCACGGTATCGGCGAAATTATGCCACCAAGGCGGAGTAATGGATGTGTACTTTTGCCACGGATCGAATAAAATTCCCATTTGCGAATGGAAAAATACGAAATACACGATCATACTTAGCAAAAAGGTCCAGATAAAAACAGTAAAGCCTTTAACGGGCTGCTTTAGCTTCTGCCACGGCGAATTATCCGCAGCCACCACCCAAGAAGGACTTAGCCACGACGCGATAGCGGCAAACATCAAAATAGCCTGTGCCGAGTACTCAAGAGCGTAAAAATCAGTTATGCCAAGCTCAGCAAGCCTTCGCGGACTAAAATACGATATGGCAAGCTCGCCTAGAATAAATTCGAAGAATATCTTTAAGAATACGAAGAAGGTAAAAAACACCATCACTGTAAAGATAATGCCCTTTTTCGCTGGCCCCGCCGTATAGAGCCACTCTCTTTTGAATGGCCAAAAGTTAAAAATATACGCGATCCAGATGATAACTACAAGTAGCCATCTGCACCACATATATCCCACGTAAGGGGTATACATCCTCATCAGTCCCCTAGGATCTTGAAAGATCCACCACGATGCGTAAAACACTACAAACAAAAACAGAGTGTTTACAAGCACCGATGTGAGCGGAGAATATCTTCTAACAAGCTTCCGCTCCTCCAGATAAATTTTGTCTTCAGGTTCGCTCATCGCTCCCTCCTTACATAAAATTTAATCTTTGTTAATTATATAAAAAGAGTGCAGCTTATTTGTAGCGTAAATTTGGATTAAATTTTAAATTGTCTCAGAAAAGCTTCATTTTGGAAGCTTGATTATGAAATTTGAACCGCCCTTTAGGCTCTCTACGACGAGCGAGCCCTTGCAGTGATCTTCGATGATGATCTTTGACATATATAGCCCGATGCCGGTGCCGTTTTTACTGGCTTTGGTAGAAAAATACAGATCGAAAATTTTATCCGCAATCTCCTTTTTGATGCCGCCTGCATTGTCTTTTACGCTTAAGCAAAGATAAGATTTTTCGATATAGGTTGAAATTTCGATAACGCCGTCGTCGATATTTCTTTCCAAAAAGGCGTCCTGCGCGTTTTTTATGATGTTTAAAATAACCTGCGAAACCTCGTTTTTATATGTGAGCAGGGTTTGGTTGCAGCCGTATTTCGCGTAAATTTTAATCTTTTGATTTTGCAGTATCGCTTTTGCGATATTTATCGCCATATTGCAAAGCTCTTCTAAACTCGTAACCTCCTTAATCTTGGCGGGCTTAAAGAAATTTCTAAATTCGTCGATCGTTTCGGATAGGTGCTTGGAATACTGCTCGATCTTGCCTAGCTCCTCCAAAAGGGCGGTTTTGTCAAATTTATCAGCCATCAAGCAGCTAGTGCTTAGATACGAAGCCGTAGCCGAGATAGCAGATAGCGGCTGCCTCCATTGATGCGCTATCATATTTAAAATTTCGCCCATCTGAGCGAGCCTTGATTGATACTGCAGCTGCTCGTCTTGGCGCCTTATGAGCTTTAGCTGCTCCTCGATCTCGTGGTTGAGAGTTAAATTTAGCCGCTTGACCTTCAGCCTGCTTTGCTTTAATTTCTTCTCCGCCATCACTCTTTTGGTAATGTCCACCACTATCCAAAGCACCTCGTCGTTTCCCGATATGGAGTCGCCCGAAATTCTAATCCACAGCCCTTTGCCGCTTTTGTGCCTTAGCTCGTAGTTTAGCTGCAGAGCCTCATTTTTCCTTACTTTATTAAAGGCGATGTCTGCGAAATGCAGGTATTTCTCCTCGCTTAGATGTATGGTTTGCGCGGATTTACCGATGATCTCGTCGTATTTGTAGCCAAAAATTTTACAAAAGGTCTCGTTGCACTCCATAATATTTCTTTTCTTGTCCACGATGAAGATGCCGACGCCGGAATTTGAAAATATCGTCTCAAATCTCTGATGGTTTTTCTTGATGTCCACTATCGCCATTTTATTCTGTATCCTTGCGAGTAGATGTTTTCTATCAGCTTGTAGCCGATTTTTCGGTGAAATCTGGATATGATATTTCTTACCCGTTTGTCGTCATACTCGTCGCAGTCCTCGAACAGCTCGTTTTCTATCTCAAGGCCGCTTGCGATCCGCCCGCTAGAGCTTAAAAGCAACTGCAACAAAGAGGTTTCGTTTTTGGTTAGTTTGATAATTTCGCCCGCCTTGGATAAGCTCAATCTCTGCTTGTCCCACACGAAATCGCCGCTTAGATAAATAAACTTTGCGGGTTTGGTTTCGATACTTTGCGTGATTTTTTCAAGCACGCTTAGTAGATCCTCGGTCGTAAAAGGCTTTAGAATATAGCCGTCCACGCCGATAGATATGGCTTTAGTGAAGAATTTAGACTCGTCGTGAGCTGAGAATATAACCGTTTTTACCGAAGGATCGATCTGTTTGATCCGCTCCAACATCTCAAGCCCGCTCATGCCCGGCATATTAATATCGGTAAAAACAATACCCGCTTTGCTCGCTTTAAATTTATCGACGCCCTCTCGCCCGTCGCCGCAGTCGATAACTTGATGAAAGAATAGTTTTAAAATTTTCGCGGTCTGCTGCCTTACCTCATTATCATCCTCGACATATAGGGCGCGCATACTGCGAGTTTGAGCTTGTATTTCGTTTATATCCATAATGCGCCCCTCCTTTTTAAATTTATCCCTTATCGTAAATTCTATTTCGCGCGCTACAACCCTGTTTTAAATTTACAAAACCGAGTGCTCTTATTCCACCTGCCCGAGCTTTTTAAGATAAGCAAAAATTTTAGCGATCTCGATCATTTTATTTAGGCTTTCGAGTAGCTTCGCGCTTTGCGAGCTCAGCGCGGATTTGAAAATTTCGCTATTTTCAACGCCGATTACGAGGCTGTTTTCGCCCAGATAAAGCTCGGTTTTGCCGAATAAATTTACGGTGATCGTTTGCATATTTTCTAAAATTTTTTTGTTCTGCAAAAAGGCGGCGGCGGCTAGATTGTTAATATAAACGTCAAATGATGCGCTTAAATGGGGGCTATCTTTTAGCAGCTTGAGATTCGATGCGCCAAAGATAAACTCCCCGCGCGGCACCACCAAAATTTGGCTATCGAAAGTATCGCTAAAATCGAATTTTGCAAAAAGCCCGTCGAAGATCGCGGTATCGTCCTTTTTTTTAAGATGCAAAATTTTATCCAGCTCAAATACCCGATTTTCTCTGT
>NZ_CALKTQ010000099.1 GCF_937997465.1 uncultured Campylobacter sp.
TCGAGATTTTTAGAAATTTTTATAAAAGCAGCGACAGCCCGCAAAAATTTAGCGTGCAGCGCTGCATCAAAGACCTGCTAAAGCTCATGCACACCGAGCTTAGCAAAGCAAACGTCGCGGTAAGCTTGCGCGAGTTTCAAGACGAAGAAGCCACGCAGCGAATGGGCATCGTGCAGCAAATTTTACTCATCCTCATTCACAACGCCAAAGACGCGGTCGTGGAGCGATACAAAGACGAGATTGCCAAGCGGCAGGTTTTTATTGACGTCAAATTTGAAAACGGCACGTGCAAAATAGCCGTCACGGACTACGGTAGCGGTGTGAGCAAGGAGCTTCGGGATAAAATTTTAACCCAGCCAAAAACCACCAAAAAGCAAGGAAGCGGTATCGGGCTGTATTTTGGCAAAAAGCTAGCAAACGAAAAGCTTTCAGGCGACATCAGGCTGCTAAGCGCGGGCGATCCGACGACGTTTGAGCTCGGCTTTGAGATAAATTTAAAGGAGTGAGATGCAAGAGCATTTGAAGCTACTTAAAGACCTGAGCGTCCTCATCGTCGAGGACGACGAGATCGCAAGGGAGCTGCTAATAGGCGGGCTAAAGCCGTATTGCCTTAGCGTCTGGGGCGCGGGCGACGGGCTAGAGGGGCTGGAGCGCTTTAAAAAGCTAGCTCCCGCCATCGTCATCACCGACATCCACATGCCCGCGATGAACGGCTTTGAGATGATGAAGGAGATGATGCGCATCAAACCCGCGCAAAAATTTATCGTCTTTACCTCCTACGACACCGACGACAACCTCATCAAAAGCATCGAGCACGGCGCGGCGTCGTTTCTAAAAAAGCCAGTCGATATCGCCGCGCTTTGCCGTCTGCTCGTGGCTCTAACCTACGAAAAGGACGAAAAGCTCGTGCACCTGGGCCCGCAAACGAGCATAAATCTCGCTAAAGAAAAGATCTACAAAAACGGCGAAGAAATTTATCTATCATTTTTGCAAAACAAGCTCTTTTGGCTCTTTGCGTATAATCTAAACAAGCTCGTGAGCTACGAGATGATCGAGGAGTTCGTCTACGAGGGCGAGCAAACGAGCAAGGGCGCGATACAAAACGTCGTACTAAGGCTGAAGCGGGAGCTGGGGGTTAAATTTAAAAATATTAGCGAGAGCGGATATATACTGCTAAGCGGCGATCAAATTTAACTTTGCGGCTTGCCTCGCGAGCGTCTTTAACGGAGCTAGTAAAAATTTAGCTTGATAGACTACGTGTCTTATCTTCGCTAAATTTTTACGTCACAACCCTTAAATACATCTCGCGATACTTCGCCTTGACTTTTTACGCTCAAATTTGAAGTCAAATTTATAAATTTTAGCTCAAATTTTACTCGCCGAGATCCGCTCCTTGAAAACGTAAAATTTAGTCGCTATCGTGCTGCGCGGCTTAGCGATAAAATTTACTATAAGCACCGCGACCAAATTTAACGCGGCGCATAAAACAAAGTTTGCTTTGGCGCGGCTAAATTTAATGCGACAAGACCTATTTCGCCAGCAGCTCTTTTACCGCGGCAGCCATTTCATCGACGGAGCCGAACGAAGCCGTGTTTAAGAGATACTTGCCACTCACGACGAACGCTGGCACGCCTGAAATCACCGCGACCTCGTAGCCCGCGTCCCACTGCGCGAGCAGAGCCTGCGCCTTTTTGCTGGCAAGCGCCGCTTCGTATTCGCTCATGCTCACGCCGGCGGTATCTAGCGCGGTTTTGATGAACCTTTGCTTATCGCTACCGCCGCCAAAATCATCCTTTTTGTCGTGGATCGCTTTGTAAATCGCGAATTTCGCCTTTTTAAATTTCGACTCGTCGCTTAGTAGG
>NZ_CALKTQ010000100.1 GCF_937997465.1 uncultured Campylobacter sp.
CGTGATTTTGACTGATATCGACGGCCTATACGATAAAAATCCAAGCGTTTTTGCGGACGCTAAATTTATAAATTTGGTCGAAAATTTAGATGACGGCATCAGGGCGGCTGCGGGTGCGGAGGGTAGTAAATTTGGCACCGGCGGCATGCGCACTAAAATCACCGCAGCCGAGATGGCGACCAAAAACGGCACTCACCTCATCATCGCAAACGGCGCCGACCCGCGAAACATCGTGCGGGCAGCACAAGGCAGCGAGGTTGGGACGCTATTTTTGGCGGGCAAAAATAGGATAAATTCGCGTAAATACTGGCTCGCCTACTCCGCCGCGCACAAGGGCTCCGTCACTATCGACGCGGGCGCAGCGAAGGCGCTAAAAGATGGTAAAAGCCTGCTAGCAGTCGGCATCCGCGAGGTCGTGGGCGAGTTTGAGCGTGGCGAAACGCTAACTATCAAAGATACAAGCGGCCGGGCGCTAGCTCGCGGCATAACAAACTACTCCTCGGCCGAGCTAGCCCTCATAAAAGGGCGCAAGAGCGAAGAGATCGAGGCGGTTCTGGGCTACAAATACGAGGACGAGGCGCTGCACATCGACAACATCGCGCTTATTTAGGTCAAATTTGGCGGTTTGCTGGCGGCTCAATTTAGCCTCGAGCGTGTCAAATTTACGCCAAATTTGAAGCAAATTTCGCTATATGGCTGTAAAATTTAAAGCTGATACGGCGGCTAAACTTGATCAAATTTGACTACCCAAACTAACCGTGCGCCTGTCGTTAAATTTGACGGTTGATTTTTGAGCGCGCTTTAAAATACGGATAAATTTAAGGAAAAAAATGAACGAAAAAGAATCGGAGACTGCGAAATCCCGGTGCGACCCTGCGGCGCGTAAAGGCTTGTTTGAGAGAGCGATTTTAGCCGGCTGGGCGCCGTTTTCGCTGGGCGTTATAGTTTTTGCCGCGCTTGGAGTTTGGGCGCTAAATTTGAGCCCAGAAGAGATTTTTCGGTCGAATTTTTGGCCGGGCTTTATCCGCGCCGTGCGGGTTTTTGCGCCGTTTTTGGATGATTTGGCTAAAAACGGATTAAAAATCGAAGTCGTAGCCTTTTACGCCTGCGCTGCGTGTTTTTGGCTGTGTTTTTTCGCGGCCGTTTTTTGCCTAAACTACGGCAAAGAGGATTTTAGGCGGGTAAATTTAGTCAAACTTACGGCGGCGTTTGTCCTGCTTGGCGGATTTTGTTTTCTCGCGTTTAGCGGGCTGCTTTTTGCGCCGGAGGGGATGGGCGGCAGATGTGGCGTTTACGTGCGGTTTGACGCCTACGCCCTTGCAAACGACAGCGCGCCTTATAATCTTGCCGCGGCTCTGGTTATCGGCGCGATTTTTGCGGCGTTTGGCGGCGTAGCTTGCGATTTGATTTATAGATTACGCAGCGGCCGGCGGGAGTGAGCCGTTTTGCTCGCTACCGTTTTTCTATCGCGCCCGGATTTTGGGTGCTAAATTTAAGCAATATAAACCCGGCGACGCCTGAAACTACCGAACCTAGCAAGATAGCGAGCTTGTCCGTGTAGGCAAAGGCGTCTGTGTCGTTGTAGGCTAAGCCGTTAACGAAAAGGCTCATGGTAAATCCTACGCCGCAAAGCACCGCGATGCCGTAAAGCTGGATGAAATTTGACCCCTCGGGCAGCTTGGCTAGCTTAAATTTGATCGCTAAAAAGCTAAAGCAAAATACCCCGACTTGCTTGCCGACGAAAAGCCCCAGCGCCGTGCCTAGCGCGACCGGAGACAAAATCTCGTCCAGTCCGACGCCTCGCAGTGAGATGCCTGCGTTTACGAAGGCAAATATCGGCAGCACGCCAAACGCCACCCAGC
>NZ_CALKTQ010000101.1 GCF_937997465.1 uncultured Campylobacter sp.
GTGGGGAGCGACTTCGCCATTCAAGCCCCCACCCCCTTTACAACAAAGTAAAAAAAACAACCTCAAACGGTTGTTTTTTTACGCAAGGAAACCAAACTCGCAACGCTAAATTTAACCAAACCAAATTTAGTGCCTTAAAGGTGCTGGTCTCGGTGCATAAATTTCAAATTTTAGTCAAATTTGGCCTCAAATTTGAATAAACTCACCCGCCCTCCTCGATATTTTCCTGCATAAAGACTCGCATGCTCGGAAATTCAAGCGCGCAAAGATGGCCAAAATCGTGCCTATAGACGCAGCCAGTGTCGATATTTGCGCCAAATTCCGTAATATCGGGCTCAGCGATCGGCGTATGTCCGTAAACGTTAAAGACGTCATCGTTTTGGCTAAAATCGCCCCTGCCACAAAGCACGTGCCGCCTGAACTCCGCCGCACTATCGCCGTCCGAGTTACGCAGCCGCCACATCCGCCCAATCGCCGAGTGCGATACGACGAGCCGCCTGCCTTGCGCGTTTTTAAACTCGTCAAACTCCAAATAAAACGGCAAATTTAACAAAAACTCTATGTGCGCGAGCTTCTGGGCACGGCTGGCTTTGGCATAGGATGCAAAAGTCTGTGCGCCGCCGTTTAGGTAAAACCAGCGCGGATCGCTAGGCATTTCGCCACGCAAAAATGCGTCCTTGTGTTGCAAAAGGCGGTATTCGTGATTGCCCATCACAGCCGCGTAACCGCGCTGCATCACTAACTGCACGACCTCAAAACTCCCCTCGCCGCGATCTATCAGATCGCCCACGAAGCAAATTTTAGAATCAGCACCACGCGGCAAGCGATCTATCAGGGCGCAAAGGGTTTTATAACAGCCGTGAATGTCGCCGATAAGGTAAATTTGGTCGTTCATTTTTTCTTTTCTTGTAAATTTACTTAAATTTTAGCAAAGTTTAGCCAACGGGGCATAAAAACAGCGCAACAAAACTACCTAAATTTAGTCGTTGAATTTAAGCACCCTCACTCACCGACGATTAGCATCGCACCAAGCGCTATCATCGTTACACCGACGAAAAACTCCAAAATTTTCCATGCGGCGGGCTTTTGAAACAACGACGCTAAAAATCTAGCTCCGTATCCGAGCAAAAAGAAAAACGCAAACGACGCGCACATCGCGCCCGCACCAAAGAGTCCCGCACTCTCGCCAAATTTCGTAGAAACCGAACCAAGTAGCACGACCGTATCAAGATAAACGTGCGGATTTAACCACGTAAAAGCTAGCGTGAGAAGCGCTGTTTTAACCGCTCCGTGCGCCTCCTCGCCGCCAGCCGTTAGCGCATGCGAGGCACTAAACGCGCTATAAAGGCTACGCAGCCCGTAAATGCTCAAAAATACAAATCCGCCCCAAAGCGCGGCGGTTTTGATGATGGGATAGTGCTCCACCACATAGCCAAACCCCGATACACCCGCAAAAATCAGCGTAGCGTCGCTAAGCGCGCAGATGGCACAAACCAGAAAAACATGCTGTTTTTTGATGCCTTGTTTTAACACGAAGGCATTTTGCGCTCCGATAGCAAGGATCAGCGAGAGCCCAAGAGAAAAACCAGAGAAAAAGACATTAAAAGAGTTCATTTTATCTCTTAAATTTGGCGTGCTTTTGTATTTTCTAAATTTTAGCCAGAATGCGTACAACAAAAGTTTAGCGAAGTAAAATTCGCGACATGCGGAAGCAGGGATAGGCGTGAGGTTCGTACGCAGATGATTTTTCAAATTTAGTAGTTTCAAGGTGTGGGTCTCGGCGAGTAAAAATTTGAACTCAAAATTTACAAATTTGAATAAATAACGATAAGGCGAAGTATCGCGAGATGATTTTGAAAGTTGTGCGGAAAATTTTAATCAAGACTAGGCATGAAGCCTGTCGCAGATTAAAATTTTCAAATCTCTTTCAAAAGCGCTCGCGAGACAAGCCTTCCCAAAAGCCGCTTAACTTTCTTTCAAAAGTTTCGCCACCATCTGCTCGCTTTTGCCCTTATCGGTATCCTTTTTCGTCGCCTTATATATCCCGCTCACGTACTCCTCGAGTACCTCTTGCGAGTTTATGCGCGCGTCGCCCTCTTTTGGCCTTACTTTGGCGTATTCGCCGCTGTTTTGCAGCTCAAACGCCAGCTCGTTATCGCTAAGCTGCAAGCGCAAAAACTCAAGCAAACGCTCTTGCAAATTTTTATCGATTATCGGCGTCATGAGCTCTAGGCGGCGCTCGAGATTTCGCGGCATCCAGTCGGCGGAAGCGATGTAAATTTGAGGGTCGGCGTGTCTGAAATAAAATATCCTCGCGTGCTCAAGGTATTTGCCGATGAGCGATCTCACGCGGATATTTTCGCTTAAGCCCTTCACACCCGGGCGCACGCAGCAGATGCCGCGCACGATGAGGTCGATCTTTACGCCCGCGCT
>NZ_CALKTQ010000102.1 GCF_937997465.1 uncultured Campylobacter sp.
TTTGATCCTGACCCGCTACGCGAAAGTTAATATTTTCTTTAAGCGTCTATTTAGCCTGCCGTTTGCCATTTTGCGTAAAATTTTATCCGTCGGACTTCCGAGCGCGGGCGAAAATTTACTCTGGATGGCGCAGTATATGGTGGCTTTTGGCTTTGTAGCGAGCATGGGCGAGGCCAGCTTAAACGTGCAGACCATCTACTTTCAGATCACGCTTCTTATCCTTCTTTGCGGAGCCAGTATCAGCGTGGCAAACGAAGTCATCGTCGGCCACCTAGTCGGCGCGATGAGATTTGACGAGGCCTACTCGCGCACTTTCCGCGCGCTTCGCATCGGCTTTATCGCGACTCTCGCGGTCGTTTTGGCGGCGTATTTTTGCAAATTTGAGATCATGGAGCGGTTAAATTTGACCGAGGAGCTAAAGGTCGTCATGCTACCGCTTTTTACGCTTTCTATCGTGCTTGAGACGGGACGAACGTTTAACATCGTAATCGTAAATGCTCTGCGCGCGAGCGGGGATGCTAAATTTCCACTGATGACGGGCGCCGTGTTTATGTGGGGCGTGAGCTTGCCGCTAGGATACTATCTAGGCATCGTGCAGGGCATGGGGATCATCGGCGTTTGGATTGGATTTACCGCCGACGAGTGGCTGCGCGGACTCGTAAATACCTGGCGCTGGAGAAGCAGAAAATGGCAATCAAAACGCCTCGTGTAAAAACCGTTTGCGTAAAATGCGGCGAATTTGACGTCGCGCTAAATTTTAAAAAAGGCGTCAAAATAACTAGACTAAAAGTCGCTAAAACCGGCGAGATCTCAGTCTCACTGCCCTTTTACGCCGCGCAAAAATATGCGCTAGAGTTTGTGCAAAAAAACTACGACTGGCTAAAATCGGCTCACGAAAAGACGCTATCAAATTTACCGCGCGAGGACGAGTTTAGACTACTGGGCGAGGTTTATCGCATCAAATTTGAGCCGAATTTAAAGGGCGTAAATTTAAGACGCTTTGCAGGCGATTCAGAGATTTTTAGCGGCTTAAATTTGAGCTCGGACGGGCTAGACCCGCACCTTTACGGCGCTAAATTTGACGGCAAATTTGATGCTAGCGAATTTAACCATCACCTTGATGAGCTTAAATTTAAAAGCTCGGACGAATACAAATTTGACGGAGAAATTTACGCTCCAAATTTGGCGGCACTAGAAAACTACAAAAAAACCTTTGCAAGGCGTGTTTACGGGTATTTTATAGCTAAATTTGCTCCGGCCGTAAACCGCAAAATAAACCGTGTCGTCGTGCGCAAAATGACCACGCGCTGGGGCAGCTGCAACTCGCGCAAAGGCTATATAAATTTAAGTCTAAATTTGATCGAAAAAGCCCCCGAACTAGTCGAATACGTCGTGCTTCACGAGCTAACCCATCTCATCTACCCTCACCATCAAAAAAGCTTCTACGACTTTATCGCAGGGCTCATGCCTGATTTCAAAACGCGAGAACAACGGCTAAACAAAAAATAATTTTAAATATGCTAAAATAGAATATTTTTAATTTAAAGGGAGATAATGAAAAAATTTCTAATGCTAGTTGCCGCGGTTTTTGCTCTGGGCGGCGATTTTGAGGACGGCGTAAAAGCCTACGAGAGCTCTAAATTTGTAACGGCTCGCGAGAAATTTGCGGCTGCCTGCGACGCAAACAACGGTCTAGCCTGCGCAAAACTGGGCGCGCTTTATCAGCTGGGCAAAGATATCCTACCTGACACCAAAAAAGCACTTGAGCTATACGAAAAAGGCTGCGAACTAGGCTCTAAAGAGGCCTGCTCGGGTGCCGGCGGGATATACGTGTCTAGTGACAAAGAAAAGGCGCGTGCACTGCTAAATAAGGGTTGCGAGCTTGGCGACGGCTTTTCATGCGCGACTGCGGGATCGTATCTGCTAGAGGAGAAAAAATTTAAAGAGGCATATGCGCTCTTTGAAAAAGCATGCAAGATAGGCGATAGCCTCGGATGCCAATTTGCAAGCGATCTAAAACGCTCAAAAAGACTTTAATTTTTCTTACTCGGGTTAAATTTGACGGTTAAATTTAACCCAAATTTATCTTTTCTATACACTACTTCCAAAACGAAAGCTTTTAAAATTTAAGAGAGAGTAATCAACAGGCCGAGAAAGCGCAGGCTTAAGCGCCTACGCCAACCCTCTTCTCCGCTTTATTTTGTATCCATTGAAATGCAAATAACGCCGCGTAAAGCGAAACGCCGATCACGTAAGAAATGTATTCGTTCGCGATAAACGGGATATACTTGGCGCACATATTTGGCACCAAGGTTAGCGGCACTACGCACAAAAGTAGTGCGCGCTCGAGCATGCTTACGCGTTTAACAAAATACCCCTGAAGCGCCGAAGAAAAGGCAAACATACCCACTAGCGCCGTACCGAAAATCAGCGCCATCTCGAGCGGATTTGTTATCCACACGATGCCTTTTGCGTCGTTTGGATTGGCGGCGTTTACGCTCTCTATTAAAAGCAACTTGTTGTTAAACACGAACGAAAACGGCAAAATCGTCGTGCGCAGGTCGTAGAAAAAGCCTTGCACGCCCACAGTTACCGGGTTTGCTTTGGCGATACCGGCCGCAGCGTATGCCGCGATACCCACAGGCGGCGTATCGTCTGCCAGGATACCGAAGTAAAAGACGAAAAGATGCACCGCGATGGCCGGTATGAGAAAGCCGTTTTTGTGCGCCAAAAACAAAATCACCGGCGCGACTAGCGAGCTAACGACGATATAGTTCGCCGTCGTCGGCAAGCCCATGCCTAGTATCAGCGACATTATCGCAGTGAGAAAGAGGATGAGCACTATGTTGTTGCCGGCTAAATTTTCCACGACTTCAGAGAGTACTTGACCGACGCCAGTTAGCGAGATCGAGCCCACGATGATGCCGGCTAGACCCGTAGCTATCGCGATCGTAGTCATGCTTTTAGCCGCCGTTACCATCGCCCAAAATATATCCGCAAAGCCAATGATGAAGTCCTCTTTGCCGACGTCCTCGCCGTGAGCCATTTTTTTAACGGGTTCCTGAAAAAGGATAATTAAAAATAGCACGCAAATAGCGTTAAAAGCCGCTGAGATCGGGGATTCGTTTGCGATTAACAATGTATAGAGCAAAACCAAAATCGGGATAAGATAGTGCAGACCGCTCACGAAAATCTTAAGCTTAGATATGCCTGCGCCCTGCTCCATACCTTTTAGCCCGAGCTTACAGCTTTCAAGGTGCACGATGAAAAACAGCGACAAATAGCACACGAATGCCGGAATCACGGCCGCGATCATGACGTTTGTGTAGCTAAGGCCCAAAAACTCGGCGATGATAAAGGCTGCCGCGCCCATGATAGGCGGCATCAGCTGACCGTTTACGCCCGCAGCCACCTCGATAGCGCCTGCCTTGGTGCTAGTTAGCCCCGCCTTTTTCATCAGCGGGATCGTAAATGTGCCCACCGTCACGACGTTTGCCGTGGAGCTGCCGCTCACCATGCCGGTTAGTCCTGACGCGATAACCGAGGCCTTCGCCGGTCCGCCGCGAAATTTGCCCAGCAAAGCAAAGGCTAAATTTATAAAATACTGCCCCGCTCCCGCGCGCTCTAGCAGCGAACCGAACAAGACAAAAAGATAAATGAAACTCACGCTAACGCCAAGCGGCACGCCAAAAACGCCCTCGGTCGTAAGGTACATGTGGCCGGCGAGCTTGTTTAGGCTAGCGCCCTGGTGCGCGATGATGTCGGGCATGTACTGACCAAAATAATCATACGCTAAAAATATCGCCGCGATGATAGGCAGCGCCGGACCGATGATCCTGCGACCCGCCTCAAACAGCACGACCACGGCGACGCAGGACACGGCAATATCAAAGCTCGTGTAGTCTCCCGGGCGCTGCGCTAGAGCGTAAAACTCTATAAGCGGATAGAGCACGGCTAGCGTACCCACAACACAAAGCGCGATATCGTAAAACGGCAGGCTGGAGTGGGCTTTTTTGTGAATTTTAAGCGGATAGAGCAAAAACAGCAAACAGATAGCAAAAGCAAGGTGCGCCGAGCGCGACATCGTCGTGTTCATCGGAAAATATGCGATGTAAAGCTGAAAAACCGACCACGCAAAGCAGATGATGCTCGTAAAATAAATATAAAAGTTCGAGTTTATCTCGCGCGTCTTTACCTCAACGAACTCCTCCTTTTCCTGCGCGGGCTCGGTATTTGTTCGTGTTTCGTTTAGATTTTTATCCATATTTGCTCTTAACCTCTTAAATTTTCTTTTTATAAAATTTGGCGATTTTGCCCATATAAATCGGGGCTTTATTTTTAAATTTGACCGGCTTTTCCCGCGCCTCAAAATTTGCTTACAAATTTAACCTTGCGCCATAAAGATGCAGGTTTTGCAAGCGGCAAAAAAATCAGCCGAAAATTCGCGCATGAGCCAAATCTAAAATTTGACGCTTGATACGGCTAAAGTAAACTCACCGCTCAAAAACAAGCTAACAAAGCGTCAAATTTTAAATCCTCAAAAACTAAAAACAAGCCTTTAAATTTAAAAAGCAAGCCGCGCAGGTCAAATTTAACCCACGCGGCTAAGCTGGTTTATTTTATTATGCCGGCTTTTTTAAACTCAGCCTCAGCAGCCGGGTGCAAAGGTGCAGAAAGCCCCTCTACTAGGCTCTCTTTTGTAACCGCCGCGAGTGCCGGATGCAGGCTCTTATACTCGTCAAAGTTATCCAAAATAGCCTTCACGACCGCAGCCACCGCAGTGTCGCTCATGCCCTTGTCGGTTACTAGTACGGCTTTAACGCCGATGCTGTTTACGTCGTGATCTACGCCCTCATAGGTGCCTTTTGGTATCGTACCTTTGGCAAAATACGGCATCGCAGCTATCATCTTATCCACCTGCTCGCCCTCGATGTTTACGATGTCGATAGGTAGCGAGTTTGCCGCGTCGGTGATGTTGGCCGTCGGGTGACCGACCATGTAGAAGTAGCCGTCGATTTTCTTATCTTTTAGCGCGTGCGGGCACTCGCCAGCAGTGAGTACACCGTGGTGTTTTAGCTTTTTCTCGTCAAAACCAAATGCCTTAAACACGCCAAGCGCAGTCATTTCGTTACCGCTGCCAGGATTACCGACGTTGATCGCTTTGCCCTCGAGGTCGTTTATCGAGCCGATGCCGCTTGATTTTGAGACGACGAACGCGAGAAGCTCAGGATAGATCGAGACGACGGCCCGTAGATTTTGATCGCCATTACCGTCAAATTTGCCCACGCCGTTAAATTTATCATAAACCACGTCGCTTTGGACGAAACCGAAATTTAGCTCTTTTTTTAGCACGTTATTTACGTTGTAGACGGAGCCGCCGGTTGATTGCACCGAGCATTTCATCTGCGGGTCTTTATTTACGAGGCGACATATCGCTCCGCCGACCGGATAATACGTGCCCGTCATCGCTCCCGTACCGATAGATACGAACTCCTTTGCGCCCAGCGCAGACGCGAAAAGCAACCCGGCTAATGCCAAAGATGTAGTTTTCATTTAACTTCCTTTCAAAGAATTTTTCTGATTTTACTCTCAAAATCCGCATTTTGCGTATAAATTTAGCTCTTTTATCAAGCTTTTTTATAAATTTGCGACTATTTTACACACTTTAGCCTTAGAAAAATATTTCTTAAGGTAAAATTTATATATTTTTTACAAGCGAAGCAAAAATTATATTTTTTGTATGGGGATATTTCTAAATTTTACGCACCGAGACTTGCGCCTTTAAGACGCTAAATTTGGATTAGTTAAATTTGAGGGTACAGCTTTGATTTCTTTGTATAGAGCTTTAAATTTTAGCATTTTCAAGGTGCGGGTCTCGGCGACTCAAATTTGAAGCCGAAATTTGTAAATTTGACTTCAAATTTGAATACAAAACGATAAGGCGAAGTATCGTGAGATGATTTTGAAAGTTGTGCAGAAAATTTTAATCAAGACTAGGCATGTAGCCTGTCGTAGATTAAAATTTTCAAATCTCTTTCAAAAGTGCTCACGAGACGAGCCGCTAAATTTATTATTTAAACGCGACAAACGTCGCAAAATTCGCCCACCTAAAAATGCATTCTACGTTTTTAAATCCCGCGCTAAGCGCCAAATTTCTATTTTCCGCTTCGGTGTATGGTATGAGCACGTTTTCTAGCGCCTCGCGTTTTTGCGCGATCTCGTAGCGCGAGTAGCCCTGTTCGAGCTTATATTTTTCGTAGATTTCGATCATATTTTTGCTCAGCGTCTTATCCTCAAAAATAAGCTTCTCGCTAAAAACAAACACGCCGCCGTCATTTAGCGCGCGGTAAATTTTAGCTACGAAATCCTGACGCTTGGGCGGGCGGATAAACTGCAGCGTATAGTTCATCAAAACGGCGTCACGGGCGTCAAATTCGCACTCCAAAATGTCCGCCAGCTCAAGCTCGATCTTAGCGCCGTACGCCTCTATCTTGGCGCGCGCGTTTTGCAACATCGCAGGCGCATTATCCACGCCTTTTAGCGCGAGGTCGTTTCTCTTGCGCCAAAGAGCCAGCAGCGTCGAGGCGGTCGAGCAGCCGAGATCTATCGCGCTAGAGTTTTGCGGTAAAATTTGAGCTAAAAAATCGGCGATCAGCTTTTGCGAAACCGCATAGTACGGCACCGAGCGCCCGATCATATCGTCAAACACCGACGCTACGCTCGCGTCAAATTCAAACTGCTTTTTTATCGGCTCTTTAAAGATTTCGTCTTTCACGGCTCGCTCCTTTGTGCCGCACCATCGCCCACGACGTAAAGATCGCACACGCCGACGAACTCCATCGCCTGCTTGATGTCGATGTAAATTTGACGCTTTAGCTCCTCTAAGCTTGCAAATTTACGGTTATCTCGCAGCCGTTTGATAAAGCAAACCGCGACGTCGCGGGCCTCCGCGATATTTTCGTTTAGTACGTGCGTCTCGACGCTAAAGTTGCCGTCCGTGCTTACTCGGTTGCCGATAAAGGTAACCGAGCCGTAGGTCTTGTAGCCGATACGAGTCCTCGTCGCATAGACGCCCTCGCGCGGCAAAAGGTAGCTTTTGATGTCCAAATTTAGCGTCGGTACGAGCTCACGCGACCCGATGCCCTGCCCCCTTATCACGCGACCTTCGATCGAGTATTCGCGGCCTAGCAAGCGGTTTGCCTTGTAGATCTCGCCTTGTTTGATATACTCGCGTATGGCTGAGCTGTGCACGCCCATACCATCAAAGCAAACCTCGTCTACTACGACCACCTCGCCGTCAAAAATGCGCCGTAAATCATGCTTGTCCCACGCCCTGTTTCGCCCGAAACGAAAATCAAATCCAACGACGATTTTTTGCAGATTTTTAAAATCCCGCTTCAAAAGCGCGATAAACTCATCGCCGCCAAGCCCTTTTATGCTATCAAAATCATACAAAAAACACGGATAGCTCGAGTACTCGGCTCGCTTTAGCTTTGGCGTGATGTTGGCCTTGTTTTTGTCGATCACGACCAGCCCGCCGTACTCGCCCAGCTGCTTTAAAAGCTGCTTGTGGCCGCGATGTACGCCGTCAAAGTGCCCGATCGCGACGGCCGTGATATTATCTTTTGTTAAAAGCGTAGAAAAATTCGGCATTTCCTTCCTTTCCTTTTACCTCGCATTCGAGCGTTTGGCGCATTATCCAGCCCAAATTTGCCGCCGCAAGCTCAAATTTCGCCCTCGCCTCGCGCACGGCTTTTGCGTCCGTTACGACGCCTTTTTTATTTCGCTTGGCCGTCCTGCCGACCTCAAACTGCGGCTTAAAAAGCAGGATAATATCGCAGTTTTCGCCAGCTAGCGCATCGATGGAGGGCAAAATTTCTTTAAGCGAGATAAAGCTCACGTCGCAGGTGATGAGATCAAATTTGCGTGCGAGGTTTTTGGCGGCGCGGGAGTCAAATTTTGCATTTTGGTTTTTTGCTGCGAAATCTGCATCGGTCAAATTTGACTCATCCGTCTTGGCTTCAGCCTGCGTTAAATTTGACGGCGCAAAAGTTGGTTTGCTTGGTTCATTTAAAAGTCCGTCTTGCTCGGCAAAATTTGATTTGCCGGGATTAAAATTTTGCTCCGAGCCGTCAAATTTGCCGACTGCGACCTGGTTTTTAAACCCAGCCGCAAACTCGCGCACGTCGGTATTCTCAGCTACCTTCACGCGCGCATCAGTCCGCAGGCTTTTATCCAGCTGCGAGCTGCCCACGTCTAGTGCGGTAACGCTTTTGGCGCCGTTTTGAAGTAAAATTTGCACGAAACCGCCCGTGCTTGAGCCTACGTCTAGGGCATTTTTGCCTTTGACTTCTAGCGGACAAGCCGCCAAAAAGCTTTTTAGCTTTAGCGCACCGCGTCCGACGTAAATTTCGCCGACGAGCTCGATTTTTGCGCCGCTTGTGTTTAAATTTTGCTCGCCGCTAAAGGCCTTTTTACACGCGGTTTCGACAGCGTCCGTCAAATTTGCCTCGCGTAAATTTTTAGTTTCCGCTACCGCGCTATTTTTTGCGTCGTCGTTTTTACTAGCCTTTAAATTTAGCCCGTCCGAGCCGTCAAATTTATCAAATTCACCCACCTCAAAGCTAGGCTTAGAGCAAATTTTTCCGTTTAGTAAAATCTTGCCGCTTTTTATGAGTTCGGCAGCTTTGTTTCGGCTGATATTTAGGCGGCTTGCGACAAATAAATCAAATCTCAATCATCCGCCTTAGCTCGTCCTCGGTTATCGTAGCGACGCCTAGCTCGCGTGCTTTATCTAGCTTGCTGCCGGCCTCCTCGCCGTAAAGCACGAAGTCCGTTTTCTTACTCACCGAGCCGCTTACTTTAGCACCATTAGCCTCCAAAACCATTTTAAATTCATCCCTGCTTTTGCTAAGCGTGCCCGTTATAACAAACGTTTTGCCGCTTATCGCGCTTTGCTTTGTCTCAAAACTCTGCGCTTGCGGGCTAACGAAACGCAAAATTTCGTCCAAATTTTGCCTGTTTACCTGCATAAACTCGGCATAGCTCTCCGCCATCGCCTCGCCGAAGCCTTCGATCGCGGCCACCTCGCCAAAGCTCAGCTCGCGCCAGTTTTGCGGGTAAATTTGCGCTATCTTTTTGGCAGCTACCTCGCCGATATGCTCGATACCCAGGCTCGCTATAAAGCTATGCAGTGCGGGCGTACGGCTAGCCTCGATGGCGCCGAGCAGATTTGCGATCTTTTTATCTTTAAAGCCCTCCAGCCGCGCCAAATCCTGCGCCGTAAGCTCGTAAATGTCGGCGATCTTGGCGACCAAACCCGCTTCAAAAAGCTGATTTACGATCGCATCGCCAAGTCCGTCGATATTTAGACACTTTTTGCTCGCAAAATGTATGAGCGAATTTATCACGCGCGCCTTGCACTCGAGGTTTTGACACTTGACGAAAACGCCCTCGTCTAGCAGCATCGACCCGCATACCGGACACTCGCGCGGCCTCTCTATCGGAGTCTGCGAGCCGTCTCTGCGCTGCTTGAAGACGCCCGTGATCTTTGGTATCACGTCACCCGAGCGGATAATGCTGATAAAATCGCCCTTTTGCACGCCTAGACGCTCGATCTCGTCAAAGTTATGCAGCGTGGCGGACTTTACGATCGCGCCGTCGATATTTACGGGCTCAAGCACGCCCACAGGAGTCACGACGCCGCTGCGTCCAACCTGAAACGCCACGTCAAGCAGCCGCGTGGTTTTTTCGATCGCGGGGAATTTATACGCTACCATAAATTTTGGAAATTTCTCTGTGTAGCCAAGCTCCTCGCTAGCTGCGATACTCTGCACGCGCACCACGAGGCCGTCCATCATAAAAGGCTTGCTATCGCGCTGTGCTACAAGCTCTTTATACGCATCCTCGATCTGCTCTGCAGTGCGACAAATTTTAAAAAACTCCTCTCGCTCAAAGCCCTGCGAATAGATAAAATCCATCATCTGCGAGTAGGTTTCAAGGCCCAAATTTTGCTCGCCGTAGCCCCAAGGCTTAAACCTCAGCCTGCGCGACGCCGTCACGGCGCTATCTAGCTGGCGCAGACTACCCGCGGCCGCATTTCTAGGATTTGATAGCTGAGGCTCGCCCTTTTGCGCGCGGGCGAAATTTATCTCGTCAAAGTCGTTTTTAGCGATTACGACTTCGCCGCGGATCTCGATCCTGCCGTTATAAGAGATTTGTAGCGGGATATTTTTGATGACTTTTGCGTTGCTTGTTACGTCCTCGCCCGTTATGCCGTCGCCGCGCGTGATAGCTCGCACGAGAGCGCCGTTTTCGTAGAGTAAATTTAAGCTAGCACCGTCAAATTTAGGCTGAAGCGCAAACTCCAGCCCCTCTTTGTCGCCGCGCTTTAGCCATGCTAGCAGCTCGTCAAAACTAAAAATATCCTCCATCGACCACATGCGCGCGCCGTGGCGAGCTTTTACAAAGCCCTCGCTAACCTCGCCGCCGACTCGCTTCGTCGGGCTAAACATCGAGATTTCACCAGGATTTGCCCTCTCAAATTCTAGCACTTTATGATAAAGCTCGTCGTACTCCTCGTCGGTGGCTATGGGCGCGTCGTCAGTGTAGTAGGCTTTTGCCCACGCATTTAGCGTATCTATGGCCTCTAAATACTCTTTTTTATCCATTTTTCCTCGTTAAATTTGCTTTACTTACCACGCCGCGAGTTTTCTCATCGCGTTTTCCAGCCTAAACATCTGCGCATGCTCGGCCACGTCGTGCGTACGGATTATCTGCGCGCCGTTTCTAAAGGCCTCAAGATGCAGATAGAGGCTGCCCGGCAAGCGGTCTTTTATCTCGCTAGGACTATAAAAATTTATAACCGATTTTCTGCTTGCGCCCGCTAAGATCGGCAAACCGAAGCGTAAAAAATGCTCTAAATTTTTTATCAAAATCATATTTTGCTCTGCCGTCTTGCCAAAGCCGATACCCACGTCTAGCACGATATCGCGGCATCCAAGATCCTGCGCCGCGGCGATCTTAGTCTCGAAAAACTCGTCTATCTCGCCCAGCAAGTCATCGTAATGCGGATTATCCTGCATATTTTCGGGGCTGTTTTGCATGTGCATGAGGCAGTAGGTAGCGCCGTACCGCGCTGCTAGAGCGCAGAGGCTAACATCGCCCGTGATATCGTTTATCATCTTAAAGCCGTGATTTAGCGCGTACTCTAGGCAGTATGGATCAAAGCTATCGAGGCTAAATATCGCCTTTTCGTGCAAATTTAAGCGGTAAATTTCGGCGAGTATCTTTTCCAGCCTGGCAAACTCGATCTCGCGTCCGACGTATTTGCTGCCGGGACGCGAGCTAACTGCGCCCACGTCGATATACTCCGCACCCTGCTCGATCATCGCTTCGATTTTTTCGATACCGCTTTTTTCGTTCACGCGGCTTGCGGCGTTAAAGCTATCTTCATTTACGTTTACGACGCCCATTATCTGCGCACGCTGCGGTTTTTTAAACGGAGATTTTAAAAATTTAGCCAAATTTTTTAGCCCGAAATCCTGAGCGGACTCTTTTTTGGCAAGCGCCTGCACCTGCGCATCGGTCGCCATCAAAAGCGCGGCCGAGTTTGCGCCGTTTAAAATCACGTCGCGATTAGTTACGAGCTCCGCGCCCACGCTTAGCGCGTCTTGTTTTAGGATGTTTGCGGCCGGCGCGCGTAAATCTTTAATCAAAAAAAAGTTGATCGCCGACTTTTTTTTCATCAAATTTCGCCCCTCGTCGCTAGGACGGATAATCTCGCAAATCTCGTTAAAGTCGGTCTGCGGATTGATTTTAAAAATTTTCATCTAAGCCCTTTTTCGTAAATCATAAGAAGTATCGGCGTAAGAAGCGCGTGAGTTTTGGTATTTAGCTCGGCTAGGCGCACAGCTTTGAAAAAATACTCAAGCTCTTCGGCGCTAAATTTGACCCCCTGCGCCGTAGCCTCGAGAGCTATGGCGGCGATTAGCTCTTTTAGGTTGTTTTTGCCAAGCTTCTCGGAGCGCTCAAGAGCCGATTTTTCATCGATAAAGGCGCAAATTTCTTTTAGCTCAAGACGTTTGTAATCTAGTCCCGTTTTTTCTCGCTGCTTTTTTTCGAGCCTATTTTCGGTAACCAGGCGCGAGCGAACGGTCGGCAGGAGCATATTTTTCGACTCGCAGGCTATGATAAAAAAGATATTTTTAGGCGGCTCTTCGATGATTTTTAGTAGAGAGTTTTGAGCCTCGACGCGGAAATTTTTAGCGCCTAAAACCAGTAGTTTCGGCTCGCTCTCGGCGATATATGCCTCGGCGGCGACCTCTTTTGCGTTTTCTAGCAAAAAGTCCTCGGCGAAAAAAAATCTAACCGAATTTACGCCGTAAAGCCCTAAAATTTCCTCTTTTAAGGCTTCAAAATCGCTCGTGATTACGATTTTGCTTCGCATAGACTAAAGCGTTACTTTCGCAAATAAAGCAGCGTCTATGCTCTTATCAAAGAGTCTAAACAGCGACAAAAGCTTGATATCTAGCGCGCCGTCGGAGGAGCTTAGATAAAAGCTATTTTGCGCCTGCTCGTCAAAAAGCCACATGTAGCTATCGTCCTTGCCTTTGGCGATCTGCGAGCTTTTGTCCGCGCTTTTGCCGACGTAAAAAAACACGTAACCGTTTGGAAAAGCAAGGCTAAGCATGTCTAAAAGCAGCGAGACTTCCTCTTTTGAGCCGATATTTTCAAAAGAGGGATAAAGCGCCTTTAGCGAAAAAAAAGGCAACACCGGGCGAGCGTTCGTGGGTTTGTTTATATTTTTTAAAAAATACTCCTCAAACCAGCCGCGCTCGCTATCGGTTATCAAAATAAACGCGCGCCCTTCGAGTAAAAATTTAAGCTTCGAGGCGAGCAGAGGCGTCCACTCGGTGCGCCTCTCCTCCATCCAGCTCATCAGCGAGCCCTCCTCACGGATCGCCTCGAGCGTCCATTTTATAAAATCGCTCATTTATCGAGTTTATAAGCTTCGTGTAACGCGCGAACGGCCAGCTCGCCGTATTTTTGATCGACGATCATCGAAATTTTTATCTCGCTCGTGGATATCATTTGGATGTTTATACCCTCGTTGGCTAGCGTTTGGAAGGCTAGCGAAGCAACTCCGGTGTGGCTTTTCATACCAACGCCCACGACTGAGACCTTGACTATCTCGTCGTTGTATAAAATTTCCCTAGACGCGCTTAGCTTATCCATGCACTCTTTTGCGACGTGAAGCTCGTTTTGCGGTACGGTAAAGCCCAGATTCGTAGTGCCGTCTTGGCCTACGTTTTGGATTATCATATCCACGTTTATGTTTTTTTCTGCAAGCGCGGTGAAAATCTCAGCCGCGATGCCCGGCTTATCTACCACTCCTCTTAAAGTTACTCTAGCTTGGTTTTTATCTAGCGCGATACCGCTTACTAGCACTGCTTCCATACTCTCTTCCTTTGTTATTAGTGTTCCTTCGTTGTGATTAAAGCTGCTTCTGGTGACTAAATTTACGTTTAGCTTTTTAGCTAGCTCGACTGAGCGGTTTTGCAGCACCTTTGCGCCTAGGCTAGCAAGCTCTAGCATCTCGTCGTAGCTGATCTTATCTAGCTTTTTAGCCTTTGGCTCGATGCGAGGATCGGTGGTATAAACTCCGTCTACGTCGGTATAAATCTCGCAAAGATCCGCATCTAGAGCGCCTGCTATCGCTACTGCGCTAAGATCGCTACCGCCTCGTCCCAGAGTCGTCGCGTCGCCCTTTTCGTCTATACCCTGAAAGCCCGCTACGACGATGATCTTGCCCGCCTTTAGCTCCTCTTTCATACGCTTAGTATCTATCGCCTCGATCCTAGCCTTAGTATGCACGCTATCGGTGATGATGCCAGCTAGCCTACCGCTTAGACCAACTGCGGGGTAGCCTAAATTTATCAGCGCTATCGTTAAAAGCGCGCAGGTAACGCGCTCGCCGGAGCTAAGCAGCATATCCATCGCCACGCCGTCGGGAGCCTTCGTATAATGCTCGGCGTACTCCACCAGCTGATTAGTCACGCCGCTCATCGCCGAGACTACGACTACGACGTCCGCGCCGCTTTTTTTAGTTTCTATGACTCTCGCGGCGACGTTTTCTATCCTCTCAAGCGTCCCAACGCTCGTGCCGCCGTATTTTTGGACGATTAACATTAAATAAATCCTTTCTCTTTAAAGTAGCCAATAACCTTACCGTAGATCGGCTTTTTGAAGTGGTTTACGTCGCTCAAAACCTCGCTTGAGTTTATAAATCTATATTCGTCAAATTCGGGCTTTTTGGTGTTTATATTTATCTTCGCGCTAGGTCTTAGCCGCACCAAAAAATACTTTTGCGTCTGCCCGTCAAAGTTATAAAATTTCCTACTGCTCGTACCCTCCGGGAAGTCGTAGCTAAGCCACTGCGGATACTCGCTAAGCACGTCCACGTCATCCGTACCTATCTCCTCTTTGAGCTCTCTTTTTAGAGCCTCGCGCGGCGTCTCGCCGTCGTCTATACCGCCCTGTGGGAACTGCCAGATACCAGTCATATCGCACCTTTGCGCGATAAATATCCTGCAATCAAACGGATAAGAGGGCGCAAGTATGACCGCCGCGACGTTTGGTCTATATTTCTTTTCCATCTTTTTTTCCGAGAATTTTTAATTGTCGATTTTAACGAAAAATAGTTAAGATATAGCTAAATATCGCTAGCTTAGCGGAAAAATTTGACGCTTATACTTAAAATTTTTATTTAAATATTTTACTTTTACGGCGTGACAAAATTTGCGAGTTTTTCTTCATTTTCCATCAAATTTGACCGCTTAGTTCGTCAAATTTGAGCCCTTTATTTTAGCTCTAGTATCGCCCTCACCTCTTCGTCTGTAAACAGGCTCGCGCTTTCGTGCTTTTTACGCTCAGACGCGGCTTTTGGCTCAGTACGAGGCGGCAAATTTTGAGCAGACTCATTAAAATCAAATAGCGCAGCCTGTGCAGATGTGTCCAAAGCGGCCGTTTTTAGGGCTTCATTACAAGCGGATATTTTACTAGACGGTGCCGTTTGCGCAGCTCCGTCAAAAACAGGAGTTTCGCGCGGAGCGGCGGTTTGCGCGCTTTGGCTAGTTGGCGCAGTTTTGGTTATTTCGCTTAAAGCGCTGGTTTGCAAAATCGCCTTTTCTTGCAGGCTGCCCTCTTGACGCGGCGCAGCATCCCGCCTATCTTGCAAATTTTGCTCCCATACGGAAGCTGTTTTTTGCTCGCTCTTAGCCATCAAATTTGGCACAAATTTAGAGTCGTCAATCGCGTGGCGCGCATTTTCAAATTTAACGTTTTCATCAAATTTGACCACCGCACTCTCGCCGCGCGCATCAATTTTATCGTCCTGCAAAAACAAAGATCCGTCAGGTAAAAGCTCGTCCCGCTCGTACTGGCGTGCAAAGAGCTCGCTTACGTTGATAGCCTCAGAGTTATTACCGCTTTCTCTGCTCGGCGCCTCCTTGACGCTCTCGCCAAGCTCCTCGATGCCTGTTATACGAAGGCTTGGCATCACGGCCTTAAAGCTTTGCAAAATCGGCAAAAAAGAGCCGTCAAATTCATCTAAAATCACTCGCATATTTAGCCTTTTTCAGTTTTTTGGAGCGATTTTATCAAATTTATCTTTTGAGCCGTTTTAAGCTCATCCAAAAACCGCTTATAACGAAAAACAAAACCGATGCCGAAGCTAAACAAAATATAAATTTACCAACCTCGCCCAAAAAATATCCCGAATGCAAGCTCAAAACCGCTTTATGAATCGCAAAAGGCCTAGGCATCGAGCTTTTAGCGTCGTCAAACCTCGCGTGCCTGATGATTTGCCCCTTGGTGGCGTTTATCGTCATCGTATTTACCTTATCGTCCTCTTCCAACCCTTTGTCAAAGTAAAATATCATAAAATTTTCGCCGTCTTCTTGCGTGATGACGTTAAAAAGCTCGTAATCCTCTCTATCTCGTTTAAAAATATCTATCGCGGCCTCTAAATTGGCTATCTTAGCCTCGCCCTCCAGCGAAAAACCCCTCACTTGCGTAAAGCTCTTTTTTCTAAAAATTTCTTTTTCGCCAAGCGCGTTATTTACGAGCTTTGCCGCCCAGTCGTACGACCAGTAAAGTCCCGTAACGCTCATAAAAGCCAAAAATAAACAAAGATAAACGCCGACAAATCCGTGTAGGCTGTATAAAAACGCATAGCCTTTGGCCTTGATTTTTAAAGTAAACGCGCGCATAAATTTAGTTTTAAAACTAGGATAATAAATTATCAATCCAGATATAACCAAGACCACCAAAGCGATAGAACAAATCGCGACGATATGCTTGCCTATAAGCCGTAGCGTCTCGTTTTTGCTAAGCCCAAGGCCTAAGTTAGTATGTAAATTTAACATTAGTCCGATAAATTTATCGCCGAAATTTTCGCCCATTATCTCGCCCGTGTATTGATTTACGAAATACGACTTAAACTCACCTTTAGCATTCGTGCCGGATATGCCTAGAGCGTGATTTGCGTTCGAGTTTATCTTGTAGTAGCTAAGCGTAAAATTTGGTTCCATAGCTTTAAAAATATCTAAAATTTCTCTCGCGCTAAGCTCTTTTCCGCCTCGCTCGACGAAGGTTTTTTGCGAGTTTGCAAGGTCTATAATCTCGTCGTGATAGGATATGACCGCGCCACTAAGAGCGACGATAAGCAGCGGCAAAACACAGGCTAGGCTTAAAACCAAATGGACGTTAAACCAAAATTTCTTTTTCTTTAAAAACGGCATCTTTCTCCTTAAATTTAAACTCGAATTTTAAAAACCGGTAGTGGGGCGGCGATCGCTACGCACCGCCCCCGCTTAAATACGGCCAAATTTAAAAATTTACGTTAAATCCGAGCCTATATTTAATCCCGTCGGCGATCAAAATTTCATAGCGTCCGGATTTTGTCGTTACGTATTCGTTAAAGATATTATAAACGCTAAAATTTACGCTCGCATTTTTAGTTATCTTGTAGCTTGCGCCAGCGTCAAATAGCGTATAATCCTTTATCTCCTCGTCTCCCGGCGATCCGTAAACGGCTCTGGTTTTGCCTAGATAGTTCATCTGCGTCCAAAAATTTAGATCAGGCGTCATATCGTAGTCAAGCCCTATTTTTACGGTATGTACGGGTAGATTGTTTAGAGATTTGCCCTCGTACGCGCCCGATTTTTGCTTTGATCTAGTGTAAACGTAGCTTGAGTGCAGGGCTAAATTTGATAGTATCTGCCAGTCTGAGGCTAGTTCAATGCCTTTTACTTCGGCTTTGCCGATATTTACGCTCTCCCAGATGCCGCGCCTATAGGTCTTGCCATTATGCACGCAAGGAACGCCCGGGCGCGCGACGCAAACGGGCTTCGTGCCTAGACCGTCTTTTATGCTCGTATAAAACGCCATCGCCGAGACGTTAAGGCTCTCGTTCCCGTACGCGACGCCCGCCTCGTAGTTTAGGCTGGATTCGGGTTTTAGGTCGCTTTTGCCCAGCTGTGCTCCCATGCCGCCGGCAAAAGGCAGGGCAAGCCCGTCGGTTCGCATCTTGATATCAGGCGTCGAGTAGCCTGCCGATACGCCGCCTTTTAGCGATAAATTTTCGCTTAGATGATATACGGCATATCCGCGCGGCGATACGTGTCCGCCGTAGTCTTTGTCGTGATTATACCTTAGACCGGCAGTTAGCGTGAGCGCGTCGGTTACGTCAAAATCGTCCTCGCCGTAGAGCGAAAAATCATATCTCTTTACGTTTGCGGCGTCGGCCGTCGTTGCCTTTTCGTTTAGCCTTTCTCTTCTGTATTCAGCTCCCAGGCTTAGCGTGTTGTTATCAAAAAAATACGTTCCCTTAGTATTTAGCGTCGTCGTTTTTAGCGTGAGGTCTTGCTGACCGCTTTCTTTCATATGATCGTGGGTTAAAAAGCTTTCAAGCAGCAGCTTGTCGTATTTACCCGTATGCGAGAGCGAGGCGGTATATCCGCTCATCTTTTCAAACGCGACGCTCGTATTATCGCCAGTAGCCCTTCTTAGCGTCTTGCCCTCGGTGCGCTCGTATTTATTTACTACGCGGCGCAGATCCAGCGCTATTTCGTCATTTTCGGTGGCGTTATACATGATTTTCGCGCCGAAATTTACGTCCTCGTTTTTGCGGTTCGTAAAGGCTCGCTCGTCTTCAAATTTGTGAAAATACCGCCCGTAAAGCGCAATGCCTAGCACATCTGGGATCACTGCGCCGTTTGCGTAAAAGCCGGTTTGGTAGTCGTCATTTATCCCGCTTTTGCCCGCAAGCGTGTAGTAGCCGTTTACGTTACCGCTAAATTCGTTTGAAAAGCCCTTGGTGATGATGTTTATGACGCCTCCCATCGCATCCGAGCCGTATAGCGAGCTCATCGGCCCTCGCACGATTTCGATACGCTCGATCGTGTTTGCCGGCGGGAGAAAATTTTGAGCACTACCGACCGCGCGAAGCCCTCTATACGCGCTATCGCTAGTTGCAGGGCGGCCGTCTATTAAAATTTTAGTGTATTTTTGACCAAGGCCTCTCATCGTGATACCGCGCCTGCTAGCCGCTCCCAGCGTCGCGCCGAAAACGCCCGGAGCGTCTTTTACGACGCTTTCTATATCTTGATGGTTGCGCCTGGCTATCTCTTTTTGCGAGATTACCGAGACTGAGGCAGGCGCGTCCTTGATATTTTGTTCAAAACCCGTCGCGCTAGTTACGGTAACTTCGTTTAGTTTTACTTCATCGGCCGCCTGCGCGCAAGATAGTGCTAGGCAAGCTAGCATAGAAATTTTAGGCATACTTTTCACCTTTAGACTCCTTATTTAAATTTAAACCCTATTTTACTATAATCAGATAATTATTATCAATACTTAGGCAAACGGTAGAGGGATTTTTATCAACGCTAAAAGGATAAAAGCAAATGAAAGTCGAATTTAAAGATATTTTACGAGCAAACGAACAAGAAATCGCGCAAAATTCGGTGCGCTACGGACAAAGCGCGTGGCAAGAGCAAGATAGAAAATGCAAGGTCGAGTTTTTTAAAGGCGCAAGCGGCGCAAGCTACTGCAGGAGCGAAATAATCTGCAACAAAAGCGTAAAAAGACGGCTTGAAAGGAGCGCTGGCTACTGCTTTTTGCTCTTTAACGACGCAAGAGCGGACGCTGGGCTTAAGGCGGGTAAAAAAACTTTTTGTTTAAAGGCCGGAGAGTTTTGGATGGGGCGCGTAGATAGCGGATTCGAGGGCGTTTGCGAGCATCAAAGTAGCAGCTACGCCGGGCGATGCATCGTGCTAAAAAACGAGCTGGCCCGCGAGCTAGCGGCATTTAAAAATCTAGGCGAAGAAAACGAAATCTGCATCCAAACGGCTAAGATAAATTTAGCCCAAAACCTGATTTTGCGGGAGCTTTTAGCCGCGAGCGAGTTTGAGGGTAAGATGCGTGAAATCTTTATGGAAGCTAAAATTTTAGAGCTAATCTACAAAAGCTTAGGCGCGCCCAAAACGCCCGAAGCCGATGAAAAAAAGCGCGATTTTAGCGACGAATACGTAAAAATTTTAAACAAAGCAAGGCAAATTTTACTAAGCGACGTCCAAAACCCGCCCAGCATAAAAGAGCTAGCCAGAGCGTGCGCGACGAATGAATTTAAGCTAAAAACGGGCTTTAAAAGCTACTTTGGCGATACGATCTACGGACTGCTAGCAAGCGAGCGACTAAACGCGGCAAAAAAACTTTTAGAGCGCGGAGACGTCTGCGTAAGCGAAGCCGCAACAATCGTCGGATACGCCAGTGCTCCGCACTTTGCAAAGATTTTTAGAGAAAAATTCGGCGTTTTGCCGACGCAAATTTTAAAACAAAAGAAATTTTACACGTAAATTTAACGCTCTTGCGGAGCTTTGTAAACGTATCGGCGCAATTTTTAAATTTAACACGCGGTAAAAACGGCGGTAAATTTTAAAATTTAAAAGCGCCAAATAGCTTACCGGAGTCGGTTTTACGCCTAAACCCGGCCTAAATTTACAGCAAACAGACTGCCAAACGGTGCAAAAGCCAAAATATCAAACGCTGCACGATAAAGCCGCAAAATCTGCTAAAATACGGCAAAAACAAAGGTCAAAATGCTTCTTTACGTCCACATCCCGTTTTGCGAGAGCAAATGCCCATACTGCGCCTTTGGCTCGGTGGTGGGCAAACGAAATTTAACGAGCGCGTATTTTGACGCGATGATTGCGGATTTTAGGGAGCAAATTTTAAAATTTGACGTAAAAAACGGCGAGATCGAGACGGTTTTTATCGGCGGAGGGACGCCTAGCGCCGTGGACGGGGGCTACTACGAGCGACTATTTGAGGCGGTCGCGCCATATCTAGCAAAAGACGCCGAGATCACGGCGGAGGCAAATCCAAACTCGGCGAGCCTAGCGTGGCTCTCGCAGATGAAATCATACGGCGTAAATCGCGTTAGCTTTGGCGCTCAAAGCTTTTTTGAGGATAAGCTGAAATTTCTCGGGCGTATCCACGATGCGAGGCAGATCTACGAAGCAGTCGCAAACGCTAAAACCGCGGGGCTAGAAAACATAAACGTCGATCTCATCTACGGCACGAAGCTAGACACCAAAAAACGACTTGAGCAAGAGGTGCAAAATATCCGAAATTTAGGCGTTTCGCACGTATCGGCGTATTCGCTAACGCTTGAGGAAAATACGCCCTTTGCCGGCAAAATAAACTACGCAAAAGATAGTCCGAGACTGGCGAAATTTATGATAGACCGCATCGAGGAGGCCGGGCTAAAACAGTACGAAATCTCAAATTTCGGTCAAATTTGCAAACACAATCTTGGCTACTGGCAGGGCAAAAACTACCTTGCCATCGGCGCTTACGCGGTCGGATTTTGGCAAGATCATCGTTTTTATAACGCTTCAATTTTAAACGCCTACGTAAAAAATCCGCACGCTAAGAAAATCGAAAATTTAAGCGCGGACGAGCTAAATTTAGAG
>NZ_CALKTQ010000103.1 GCF_937997465.1 uncultured Campylobacter sp.
CATCTTAAAATTTCTAAAAATCATTAATCTTTGCTCATATACTCTTTTCCGTCGTTACCTTCTACAACATTAAACTAAAATCAAATTTAAATTTGGAACGTCTTTTGCTTAAGTCATCTTAAAATTCACTTTTCAAAAAGGATAAAGCTATGATGAGATCACTTTGGTCGGGCGTTACGGGACTACAAGCTCACCAGATCGCTATGGATGTTGAGGGTAACAACATCGCTAACGTCAACACAGTCGGATTTAAATACAACCGTGCAAATTTCGACGACCTTATCTACCAAACTTCGCGTATCGCCACCGCACCGCAAAATCAACACGGCGGCGTAAATAACATGGAAGTTGGCCTCGGCACGCAGATAAACTCCACTACGAGGATTTTCAAGCAAGGCTCGCTGCAAACCACCGACAAACAAACCGATATCGCGCTTCAAGGCGACGGATTTTTCATGGTGAGCTCCGACGGCGGCAAAACCACCTACTACACCAGAAACGGTGACTTTTCAAGAGACAGCGAAGGTAACTTCGTCGATAACGGCGGTAACATCGTGCAAGGCTGGATGAGAGACGAGGAAACGGGAGAGATCGATCCTACTAGACCTATCGGCGATATAAAGATCCCAGTCGGCCTAACCGTGCCTGCTCGCGCTACTACAAACATCGCACTAAAAGGAAACTTGGACAGCGGTAACGACGTAGGAAATAAAAAGATACCTATCTACAAATTAGATCAGCATCACAACGGCGTAGATTTAGATAACGACGGAACTATAGCCGGTAGCGAGGTACACGATGAAAATAACGTCGGTGCAAATAGATTCTACGTAAATAGAAACGGCGAACAAAGGATGACTGAGCGAGGTGCTGATTTAGGAGTATTATTTAACGGAAACGGCGATGCATATAACTTAAGAGATGCTCAAGGAACTGGTGGGCAAGGTATCTGGGCTAGCTATGCAGATGCACAAACTAATAAACTAACTGTAGCTGGCGTAGGAACTGATGGGACTTTCGCTACTCCTGGTAAAAAACTCAATATAACGCTAAATGGGAAAAATATAACTGGTGAAAATATACGAACTATCGGTGCTTTAGCTGGTATAATAAATAGCAAATATAGTGAGACAGGCGTAGAAGCAAGTGTGGTAGAAGGAAATAAATTAGTTCTAACAAACAGAAACAATTTAGGCACTACGGCAAATATGAAAAATATTAAAATGACCGTAAATACAAGTGGAGTTCCTGCAGATGACACAGGCTTAACTAAAATAAATATAATAACCGCATATCAATATGTATATAATAAAACGCACGTATCCACTACGCATGCTTACGACGATACAAAAGAAAGAGAAGTAACCACAACCGAAGATTTACGCGAAGCTATGCAAAAAGATGCTAGAAAATTTACAAACTATACCCATGAGCAAAACCCAACTACTCTAGCTCCGACCAATTATAACAACGGCGTAGAAGTAACGGTAAACGAACACGGACAGTTTCAGTTTAAAAACCCGGAAATGGCAAATGCTAAGGATATGAATATCTCTGTAACCGGTTTAACAAACGCTACTAAAAACGTAACCGAAAACGTCAAATTTACCGCATCTATGGCGCCAATTTCAGGATCTTTAAGCGCAGGCGGTTCAACTAGGGTAACCGATAGCCTAAACATGGCCGCTCATAGCTCTAGCACCGATCTTTACGATAGCTTAGGTACGAAGCATAATATAAAAATGGACTTCGTAAAACGCGGTTACACAGAAAACGGCGGAACAGAGTGGACGATGGTCATCCAAGTGGCCGAGCCAAACTCTATAAATACCGTAGAACCTAGAAACGTAGTAACAGGTTATGTGAGATTTAACCCGGACGGCTCGCTAGCGACATATAGCCCGGCTAGCATTACCTTCGGCGCGCAAAACGGTTCGGCTATCGGCCAGCACATCGAGTTAAAATTCGGTACTACGCAGACCACCGACGGACTAACGAGCACCGATAATAACTCAAGCACCGCAGACATCAGCCAAGACGGCTACGCTAGCGGCGAGCTAAACGGTATCAGGATAGATCAAAGCGGAACGCTAGTAGGATCATTTACGAACGGCCGAAGCCTAGGACTAGCGCAAGTGGGCGTAGCTAAATTTGCAAACAATCAAGGCTTAGCCGGCGAAGGCGGAAACCTCTTCTCACGCACGGCAAACTCCGGCGATCCGATCATCGGCGCTGCTCAAACGGCCGGACGCGGTAAAATTTCGGCCTCAAGCCTTGAGATGAGTAACGTCGACCTATCTCGCTCGCTAACTCAGCTTATCGTCGTACAGCGTGGCTTCCAAGCTAACTCAAAGACGATCACGACTAGCGACGAAATGCTAAACACACTGCTTCAGTTAAAATAAATTTACCTCATCGGCTCTCTTTTTGAGAGCCGAATTTATCTTTTTATAATTATTCTATCATTATAATCGCATTATGAACTACGAATGGAATTTGATCAAAGAACGGCTAAATATCGCAAAGCACGGAGTCGATTTTGAAGAAGCTAAAAGCGTATTTGCCGATGAATTTGCGTTAGTGCTTTTTGACGAAGATCATTCAAACGATGAAGAAAGATTTTTAATTTTAGGCATGAGTCAAAAGGAGAGAATTTTGCTCGTCGTACATTGTTACCGCGAAAACGATACGATCAGAATAATCTCCTCAAGAAAAGCAACGAAAAACGAAGCCAAACAATACAAGGAGCGAAAATGAAAAAGGAATACGACTTCTCAAAAGCGATAAAAAATCCGTATGTGGACAAGCAGTTAAAAAAGCAAATTTCGATGAATATAAATGCCGATACGATAGAATATTTTAAAAATATGGCAAATAAAAAAGGCGTACCGTACCAGACGCTCATCAATATTTTTTTAACCGACTGCATGAATAGAAAACTCGATATCGCAATTGTGCAAGGGTAAAATCATTTAACCATTTCGGTAAAATCAAATTTTTATCGATTTTTAGCTAAATTTACCGCTAAATTTAACTAAAAGAGTCAAAAATGCAAGTAACGCTTCTAAATTACACCCCGCTAAATATCTGCTCGCACGCGATCCGCACGTGTTGGCAAAGCTTTGAAAAAGGCGATAACGGCGGCGAAAAAGACGTCGAGCTTATCGAGCGCGTCGGTAATAAATTTAAACACGCCAGCACGCTTGAGCACCTCTCCTACAACTTCTACATCCAAGGCATCTCGCGCGCCCTGCTGCAAGAGTTAGCCCGTCACCGCGTAGCAAGCCTCAGCGTCAAATCAACGCGCTACACGCTAAAAGAGCTAAAAAAAGAGGCTAAATTTGAGCTTGGCGACTTTGAGCGAGCGGCGAGATTTATAGTATTAACGGGCGACGAAACGGTCGATAACGCAAGCATCAAAGCGCTGGAAAATTTGCGCGAAATCCTAGCAAACACGACAAAAAGCCTCGACATCGTCAAATACTGCCTACCAGAGTGCTACAAAACCGAGCTAACGTGGAGCGTAAACGCGCGCAGTTTGCAAAATTTCCTCTCGCTTCGCAGCTCAAAATCAGCGCTTTGGGAGATTAGGAATCTCTCGCTAAAGCTTTACGAGTCGCTACCGCAGGAGCATAAATTTATATTCGAGGATCACGTAAATCAGGAATAATAGAGCGCTTTGTGCCGCCTCCAAAATAAAAGGAATGCTGTGTGAAAATTTTAAGACGAAATTTAAGGCAAGATCAGGAGCTGTAAAATGGGTCTATTTAATATTTTTAAAAAGCAAAAATTTGACGTTAATGTGCGCCCAGACGGCGTTTTTATAAACGGCGTAAACTGCGAGTTTGATCTAGCTAAATTTAACGAAGCCTTGGGTCAGCCGCGCATGATTGATGACGGAGAGGGCAAAAGCCGCTATTTTTGGGATGAGGCGGGGATTTTCGCCTTCGTGCGCG
>NZ_CALKTQ010000104.1 GCF_937997465.1 uncultured Campylobacter sp.
GATCGAAGCCGATATAGAGGCAAACGGCGCTTACTACGCAGTCGTGCTAAACGCAGGTATCACGCGCGATAATACCTTCGTCGGTATCGAGGACGAGGATTGGTTTGGCGTTGTGGATACGAATTTAAACGGCTTTTATAACGTCCTAAAGCCTGCTCTCATGCCTATGATCCGCGCCAAAAAGCCCGCTCGCATCGTGGTCATGAGCTCGGTCTCGGGGGTCATCGGCAACCGCGGTCAGAGTAACTACGCAGCAAGCAAGGCTGGCCTCATTGGCGCGGCAAAGTCTCTCGCCGTTGAGCTAGCTTCGCGAAATATCACCGTAAACTGCATCGCACCCGGACTCATCGAGACTGATATGACGGACGGCGGCTTGCCGATCGAGGAGATTTTAAAGGCCATACCTGCTAAAAGAGCGGGCAAGGCAGACGAGGTCGCGCCTTTAGTCGAGTTTTTACTAAGCGAGGGCGCAGCCTACATAACGAGGCAGGTTATCGGCGTAAACGGGGGGCTTTGCTGATGCGAGTTTTTATAACGGGCATGGGCATGGTGAGCGCTTTTGGCAAGAGCTGGGATGAGATAAGGGCCAAATTTGAGCTTGGTCGAAACGCCGTGAGATACATGCCTCAGTGGGATAGATACGCCGATCTAAATACCCGCCTGGCCGCACCTATAGAGGGCTACGAGTGCCCTAGCTCGTGGGACCGTAAGCAGTTAAGAAGCCTGGGCACTGTCTCGATGTACAGCGTAGAGGCGGCGGGGCTGGCGCTAAGAGACGCCGGGCTCATGCGTGGTGAAAATTTAGACGCCGCAAGCCTCGATCCTAGCGTACAGGACGGCAGACTAGGCGTCGCGTGCGGTTCGTCTACGGGTAGCACCGAGTCGATACTAGCGATGGCAAAGCTGCTCGAGCGCGGCGAAAACGAGTGCAACGCCAATACTTACATCAAGATGATGCCTCACACTACGGCGGCAAATATCGCGCTTTTTTACTCGCTAAAAGGGCGCATCATCCCGACCTCCTCAGCATGTACGAGCGGTTCGCACGCGATCGGATACGCCTACGAGAGTATCAAAAGCGGTAAGATCGATATGATGCTAGCGGGCGGCGCAGAGGAGCTATGCCCGAGCGAGGCGTACGTGTTTGATATGCTCTACGCCACTAGCGTGAAAAACGGCTCGCCTGAAATTTCGCCTACTCCGTTTGACGAGGAGCGCGACGGGCTAGTGCTAGGCGAGGGCGCGGGGATACTTTTGCTAGAGAGCGAAGAGAGCGCCGTAAAGCGCGGAGCTAAAATTTACGCCGAGGTCGTAGGCTTTGGCTCAAACTGCGACGGCTCGCACGTCACGCGACCGCAGAGCGCGACGATGAAAGGCGCGATGGCTTTGGCGCTAAAAGACGCAAATTTAACGCCCGAAAAGATCGGCTACGTAAATGCTCACGCCACGGCGACTAAGCACGGCGACATCGCCGAGAGTATCGCTACAAACGAGCTTTTTGGCGATAAGATCGCTATCAGCTCGCTAAAAAGCTACCTTGGTCATACGCTGGGAGCTTGCGGCGGTTTTGAGGCGATATTTAGCGTGATGATGATGCGCGAGAAAAGATTTTTCCCGACGATAAATTTGACCCGCGTCGATCCTAGTTGCGCGCCGCTTTTTTACCTGACCGAGCAAACCGCGATAGATACGGACTTTGTTATGAGCAACAACTTTGCTTTCGGCGGAGTAAATACATCGCTGATATTTAAAAGAATTTAAAATTTGAAGGTAAAATATGAAACGAATTTTAGCCGTTTTGCTTTTGATTTGCTCTTTTGCGGCGGCGAAGGACGAGTTTTACGAGCACGATATCGCAAGCGCGCTGGAGTCTAAATTTGCAAAGAAATATCTACTAAAAGATATAAGCTTGCAGTTTTCTAAGCAGACGGACGAGGAGTTAGAGCCCGTAAAATAGCAAAGGCGTAGCAACAAATACCGCGCGGTCGAGGAAGATAGTTTCGGCGACGCGGTAAAAGACCCGCGCGAGGATAACTACAAGGAGTCTTGCGAATACGTTTTTGTTAAGGTTTTGGTCGATCTGCAAACGGCGGCGAAAAATGCGGGCAAAAACAGCGTCGTGAACATACAAGGAAACTATAAGGATAAGTTGCTGGATAGCAAGGATAAATTTCAATGCGTAGTCGGAAATATGGCGACTGCGGTGGCGTTGAAAGCAAATTTGAAATAAGGAGAAAAAATGAAAAAATTACTGGTTTTAGCGGGCGTTTGCGCCTTGGCTTTAAATTTGAGCGCGCGCGACGACGTGCTTAGCTTTTCGATCGAGGAGGCGCTAAGCTCGCCAAAGGCAAAAGAGGTGCTAAATCCAAACATCAAGCTAAGCTTCGGCTCTGGTACGAAAGGCGGCATCATCAAAAGCGGCCTAATGGCAAACAAAAAAACCAACGCCTTTAACAAAAGCGACAAAGAGGCGTGCCAGTGGGCGTTTTTGTCGGCGATAAAGACTTTCCAAGAGCGCGCGGTGCAAGAGGGTGGCGCGAGGGTGGTAAATTTAACCGGCTACTACAAAAAACAGCCTTTTGACTCCAAAACGCAGTTTCAGTGCGGAGCCGGTGCTTTGATGGCCGGCGTAACGCTAAAAGGCGATATCGCGAAATAACGGCGAGAGGGGCGAATGAGGCTAAATTTTAAACTCGATTTTTTTGACGCAGTCGTTTTTAACGGCGTGCAGGACGCGAGGCTAGCGGAATACGAGAGGGAGCTTGACGTCTCGCATGTGTCCCCGCTTGAGCGGCGCAGGCTTAGCCGCGCGGCAAAGTGCGCCTTTGATCTAACCAAAAACATCGCGCCGCTTGATATGCCTATCGTGTTTAGCTCTTATGAGGGCGAGATAAATCGCTGTTTTGAGCTGCAAAATACGCTAGCTCACGGCGAGCTCATCTCGCCGACCTCGTTTTCGCTCTCGGTGCACAACGCCCTTTCCTCGCTTTTAGCGATAAATTTTAAAAATCGTAGTGAAATCTCCGCCGTTTCGGCATACGCGCCGTTAGAGTACGCTTTACTGCAGGCGCATCTGATGCTAAAAAGTGGAGCCAAAAACGCTCTGGTTTTAGCCTATCACGAGAGCATTTCGCAGGAGTATTTTGACGAGTCTGCGCCCTCTTGTATGGTTTGTTTGCTAGTTAGCGAGGGCGAAAATTTGAGCCTATCGCAAAGCGAAATTAGCGGCAAAACGGATGAAAATTTGCTCGTTAAATTCCTGCAAAATTTTGATCCGAAGCAAAAATGCTCTTGGCAAAGCGCGGATAAAAACTCCGCTTGGCGGTGGGATTATGAGCCCTCGTCACGGGTTTAAAATTTTTATCGTCGGGGCAAATTTCGCGCTATTTGGACTCATTTGCGCGCTTGGAAATTTGATCTTTGTTCCGGTTGCGCTTCTTGGGCTTTATAAATTTAAGTTTATCCGAAATTTTTGCCGCGATCTGGTGCGTTTGGCTTGGAGATTTTTTATATTTTCTACTCAAATTTGTGGCTATCAGCGCACCAAATTTGACCTTCCTTTGGGGCTTGGCTCCACCTCGCAGATAATCATCGCAAATCACCCTTCGCTTTTAGACGTCGTCTTTTTGATAGCGCTTATCCACCGCGCAAACTGCGTGGTAAAAGCAAGCCTTGGTAAAAATATCTTCTTAGCTCCCGCGATAAAATCATGCGGATATATCCTAAATACCGCTAACGAGGAGCTCTTGCAAAAAAGCGCGGACGCACTAAAAAGCGGCGAGAGCTTGATAATATTTCCCGAGGGTACGCGCACGGCGGGCGAGATAGTTTTTCATAAAGCAGCCGCCTATATCGCGGTAAATGCGGCAAAACAGCTAGTCGCCGTCGCTATCAAAATGGATCCGCCCAGCCTCAAAAAAAACGAGCCTTGGTACAAAACCCCGAGCGTTATGATAAAATACGAGTTCAAAGAGCTTTTTAGGCTAAATTTAGACGGATTTTGCGCGGATAGGCCAAACCCGATCAGGGCTAGAGAGCTGCACGCTTTTATCAGCGAAAATTATACAAAGGAGTTTAAACAATGAATGAACTAATAGATGAGATAAAAGAGCTCATCATAAAGAGCTTAAATTTAGAGGATATGAAGCCAAGCGATATCGACGAGAACGCACCGCTTTTTA
>NZ_CALKTQ010000105.1 GCF_937997465.1 uncultured Campylobacter sp.
GCGAATCAATAACCTTGTTCGTTCAATCTTCTATATTCGTCGCAACCTGCTTGCACTTCCATGTCGCAAGCTTTACCGAAATATTCTTTTGCTGTTGTTTTGTTTTGTCGCACGCCTTTGCCCTCGCTATATAAAATTCCAAGGCCGTAACATGCCAGGCTATGTTCAAAACCTGGTTTTGTGCAAGCCTGTAAATACAGTTCGCGTGCTTTTTTATAGCTTTGCCTTACGCCTTTACCCTCTTCATATAGGGTTCCAAGGTAAGAACATCCCGTCATATCCTCCAAATCGCAGGCTTTGGAGTATAGTTTGGCTGCTTTTTTATAGTCTTGTTTTTCTTCATACAACCAACCAGCTTCAGAGCATCCCACGTACTTTGCATCGCAGGCTTTGGAATAAAATTTTATTGCCTTTTCAACATCTCGTTTTATTTCTTTACTGCTATTATATAAAAGACCAAGGTCATAACACCTAGCACTGGCACCAAGATCGCATGCTTTTGAATAGTATTCTGCTAATTTGTTATAGTTTTGTTCTATGCCTTTACCATTCTTATACATATCTCCCAGGCTTGAGCATCCCAATGGGTTTCCTAGGTTACAAGCCTTGGTAAATAGCTTGATAGCCTTTTTATAGTCTTCTTCTATATCGCTAGTTTTGAAAAAGATATCTCCACTATGGCGCAACCCTAGAAGAACGCAACCTGTGGCGTTATTGTCATTGCATTCTTTTTGTAGTGTTTCGCTTGAAAATAAAATAGCTACAGCGGCTAATAGCAAAAAAACTTTTTTCATAAATCTATAACTTTAAATTTACGAATGGAAGTGAAACTCGTCCGGGTGATCGAGCGCGTAGCGGAATTTCTCCATATCTACTTTTTTATCCCAGATCGAGATGATTAGGCAGCCCACGGCGTTGCCGCAGAGGTTTCCTACCGCGCGCATCTCGGACATAAATTTATCCACGCCAAGTAGCACCGCAACCGTGACGACGGGGATACCTGCGCTAGGAAGCGCGGCAAGCGTACCGGCAAGTACGATAAATCCTGAGCCCGTGACGCCCACTGCACCTTTGCTAGTTACCATCAAGATGATGAGAATTTGTATCAGATGCTCGATGCTTAGCGGGATGCCAAAAGCCTGAGCGAGGAAAATAACGCTAAGCGACAAGTAGATGTTCGTGCAATCAAGGTTGAACGAATATCCAGTCGGTATGATGAGCCCGACTGCGCCTTTGTGGATGCCTGCGGCTTCTAGCTTTTGCATGAGCGGAGCTAGCGCGGTCTCTGAGGAACTCGTCGCAAATACGATCAAGACTTCTTTTGCGATGAAGCGCATAAATTTAAAGATATTGACCTTTGCAAAATAGCAAATCGCGCCAAGAACTACAAAGATAAAAAAGCAGCTCGCAAGCGCCATAACGAAAAGTAGCTCAAGCATGCCTATTAGCGAGCCGATGCCGAATTTACCGATCAAATACGCCATAGCAGAAAACGCCGCGACGGGGCTAAATAGCATCAAAATCGTAAGTAGTTTTAGCACCCAGTGCTGAATTATCTCAAGCGGTTTTAGGATTTTACTTTTATGATCGTGTTTTAAAAAAGATATAATAACCGCCGTTACGATCGCCATAAATAGCACTTGCAGCGTATTTGACTTGATAAACGGATCAAGCAGATGTACGTAAGGGAAGATGCTGTCCACCGGAACCGCACCGCGCAAAATATGAAGCGTATGGGCTATGAGTCCGCTATTTGCGTCTATGCTCGAGGCTTGGCTCGTAAATTTCTCCACGCTAGAGGCGTCAAGCTGCGTATAGTCAAGGTGCATATCATGCCCCGGTTTTAGCGTTTCGCCGAAAATTATACCAACGGCTAGCGCGATAGTACTTACGACCTCAAAGTAAATGAATCCCTTAAGCCCGATAGAGCCTAGGTCTTTCATACTCTCAAGCCCTATGATGCCAGAGACTATCGTTAAAAAGATGATAGGGCCGATGAGCGCTTTTAGGGCTTTGATAAAGTAATCGATACCGGGCTTGCTTTCTATGCCTAGCTCGGGAAAAAATACTCCCACGGCGATACCGGCAACGATACCGAAAATCACCCAAAACGCGAGATTGGTAAGTAGTCTAACTATAAAAGGCTTTTGCGGTTTTACCGCGATTGAAGCGTTTTGATTCAAGAAATATCCTTTAAAATTTTAATAAATCGCATAATAACGAAATCGTGCGGATTATCAGAGCTCAAACTGCCGCCCGACTTTTATTAAATTTACAAACTCTCTAAAATTTCGATCGAGTTTATCTTGTCGCCTTGCCTGACGCTATCTAGAGTCTTTAGGCTAGGTTCATCCACGATCTGTCCAAACACCGTATGCACGCCGTCAAGGTGCGGTTGCGCGCTATGGCAGACGAAAAATTGACTTCCACCCGTATCGCGTCCGGCGTGCGCCATGGATAAGGCTCCTCGTTTATGCTTGTGCTTTTGGCCTACGCACTCGCATTTTATGCGCCAGCCCGGCCCTCCGGTGCCCGTGCCGTGCGGGCAGCCGCCCTGGATCACGAAATTTGGGATCACGCGGTGGAAATTTAGCCCGTCGTAAAAGCCGCTTTTGGCAAGAGTGGCAAAATTCGTCACGGCTTGCGGCGCTTCGTCGCCGTAAAGCTCGAGCTTCATATCGCCTTTTTCGGTATGGATCACGGCAAATTTGAGCTTAGCAAGCTCGGCCGCGTCGATGTCGTAGATTTTTAGTTCGTCGTTTCTCATTTTGTTCCTTAAATTTATTCGATATTTGTATAAACCGCTTGCACGTCGTCGTCATCTTCGAGCTTGTCGAGCAGCTTTTCTACCTCGCTCATTTGCTCTTCATTTAGACTTACCGGCGAGTTTGCGATGTATTGTAGGCTTGCTTTTTTAGCCTCTAGGCCCAGTTTTTCGATGCCTTCGCTTAGCGTGCCGAAACTTGCGTAATCGCCGTAGATATAAAGCACGCCGTCTTCCTCCTCGATCTCGGTTAGACCGAAGTCGATGAGCTCTAGCTCGATCTCGTCAAGCTCTTTTGCGGGCATATCAAGCTCAAAAACGCTCTTTCTCGTAAACATGAAATTTAGGCTTCCGCTAGGCAAAATTTCGCCGCCGTTTTTGCTAAATATCGCCTTGACGTTTGCGACTGTTCGAGTCGGGTTATCAGTAGCGCATTCGACGATGATTTGCACTCCGTGAGCACCCTTGCCGTCGTAAAAGATGGTCTTGATATCCGCGCTATCTTTGCCGCTGGCGCGTTTTATCGCCGCGTCGATGTTGTCTTTTGGCATATTTTGCGCTTTGGCCGCTGCTATCGCGGCGCGAAGTTTCGGGTTCATATCAGGCTCTGTGCCGCCCTCTTTAGCCGCCACGGTTATGGCTTTTGCGAGTTTTGGAAAAACCTTACTCATCTTGTCCCAGCGCGCTTCCTTCGCGGCGCGCCTATATTCAAACGCTCGTCCCATTTCGTTCCTTTAAAAATTTTTGCCCAATTATATCTAAAAAAATTTTGCATTTTTTTAAAAACGCGAGGTTTTGAGCGTATTAGCAAAAAATTTAGCTTTAAGTCCTATAATCCTCGTATGATTTTAAATGCCCGAAAAGACGACGCCGCGCGCTGCATAGAGCTGTTAAATTTAGCCATGGAGGACATCGCTTTTACGCTTAGCGGCGTGAGCGACCCCGTTAAGAGCGATGAAATTTTGCATAAATTTTTCCGCAGCGAGATAAACCGCCTAAGCTACAACAACGTATTCGTTTTCAAATTTGACGGCGAGATCGCGGGTGCGATTTGCGCTTACGACGGAGGCGAGATCGATGCGCTAGATGGGCCCATCAGGGCGCATTTGCGAATGCTCGGTTTAAGCGAATTTCCGCAGGCGGAGTGCTTCGCGGATGAGTTATATATCGATAGTCTTGCCGTGGACGAGAGATTTCGAGGACGAGGCATCGCAAAAGAGCTGATCAAATTTATCTTTGCCCTCGCGCCTAAACGAAATATCAAAAAAGTAGCTCTCATCGTCGATGAAAAAAAGCCTAAAACCAAGGCTTTTTACGAGCGTTTGGGCTTTGAGACCGACTGCAAAATGATCATAAATTCTCACAAATACTACCATATGACAAAGGAGATAGAATGACTAAATTTAAGGTTGCTAACATCCACTGCGAAAACTGCGCAAACACCATAAAAAACGCTCTTGAAGGCGATTACGGCGAGATAAAGGTCGATCTTAGCGTAGAGCCAAGGGTCGTGAGCGTAAATTTAGAAGGCAAGGACGAGGCGAAATTTAAAGAGGAGCTGGATGATTTGGGATTTAGCGTCATAGAGAAAATTTGATGCAAAATATCAAACTAAACATCGCGGGCATGACCTGCGTAAACTGCTCAAACGCCATCGAGCGCGTGACGAAAAAGATCGCGGGCGTGCTAGACGCGAAGGTCAGCTTCGCAAATGGCTCGGGCGAATTTATCGTCGAAAACGCCGAAGTACAAGCCGCGATAGAGGAAAAGATAAAAAAACTAGGCTACGGCGTGGCAAAGGATTTGGCGGAATTTGAAGCCAAACGCGAGAAACATATCTTAAATTTACGCCGAAATTTCCTAGCCGCTGCAGCCTTTAGCGCGGTGATCATGGCGCTTGAGATGAGCGAGCAACCAAGCGCGGCAAAATCAGCCATCATGCTGGCGCTTGCCTTTATCACGATAGCTACGTGTGGGCGGGACTTTTTTATCCATGCTTACGGCGCGCTAAAAAATAAAAACTTCGATATGAACGTGCTCGTAGCGCTGGGAACAAGCACGGCGTTTGCGTATTCGCTGGGCGTTTTTATCGCGGGCGATCGCCTACCTGAAAATATGCGCCACCTCTACGTCTCGGGTGCAGCCATGATAACGGCTTTCGTGCTGCTTGGTAAATTTTTAGAAGAGCGCTCAAAAGCTCGCGCGGGCGATTATATAAAATCGCTCATGGATATGTCGCCAAAGACCGCTCTCGTACTACAAAAAAACGGTAGCGCGCTGGAAGTCGATGCCGCGAGCCTAAAAATAGGCGACATCGCGGTCGTAAAGAGCGGCTACGCGGTGCCTTGCGACGGAGTCGTGATAAACGGCGGCGCAGAGATCGACACCTCGATGCTAACGGGCGAGAGCTTGCCCGTCTACAAGAAACAAGGCGACGAGGTCAATGCCGGAACGATAAATTTAAACGGCTACATCAACGTAAAGGTTGCAAAGCTCGCTAGCCAGACGCTTTTGTCGCAAATTTTAGAACTTTTAAGCGATGCGTCGAGCAAAAAGATGCCTATTAGCCGCTTTGCCGACCGCGTGGCAAATATCTTCGTGCCTAGCGTGATAGCTATCGCCGTGGTTACGTTTCTTGCGTGGTTTGTGATTACGGGAAATGCGCTACAAGGCGTGTTAAGCGCTGTTTGCGTGCTGATTATCTCATGTCCTTGCGCGCTGGGGCTTGCCACCCCGATAGCCATCGTCTCCTCGCTATCTCTAGGCGCTAAAAACGGAATCCTCATTAAAAATCCAGAAGTTTTAGAGGTTCTTGGCGACGTGAAATACGCGGTATTTGATAAAACGGGCACGCTAACTAAGGGCGAAATATCCGTAAATTTTACAGATATAAACGATGAAAATTTAGCCAAAATCGCCGCGCTAGAGGCCAAAAGCTCGCATCCGATATCTGCTGCGATCGTTAGATACGCAAACGAGCTCGGGCTTAAAATTTTAGGCGATGAAAAGGGTTTTGAAAATATCGCGGGACGCGGCGTAAAGAGTGAGGACGGCAGCGTAATAGCGGGCAACGAGGCTCTTTTAAGCGAGCTTGGCGTGGAGATAAATGCGCAGACTAAAGAGCAAATCGCCAAAGCGCAAAACGAAGGAAACGGCGTAATACTCGCGGCTGTGGATAAAATTTACGTTGGATTTATCGCGCTTAGCGATACGGTAAAGGACGACGCCGCGCAGGCTATGCAAAGCCTAAAAGATGCCGGCATAACGCCCGTGATGCTAACCGGGGATAACGCCTTCACCGCTAAAAACGTGGCTGGCAAGTTGGGCATCGAAAAGGTCTTTGCCGGCATGCTGCCTAATGAAAAATTTGAAACCATAAAACGTCTGCAAGAAGAGGGTGCGGTGCTGTTTGTGGGCGACGGTATCAACGACGCCGCCCCGCTAAAACAAGCAAATGCGGGTATCGCGATGAGTAGCGGCGCGGATATCGCAAAAGAGGCCGGCGACGTAGTGCTAGTAAAAAACGACCTAAAAAGCGCGGTAGCTACGATAAATTTGGCCAACGAGACGATGAAAACGATAAAGCAAAATTTGTTTTGGGCGTTTGTTTATAACGCCGTTTGTATCCCAGTTGCGGCTGGGGTTTTGGCGCCTCTAGGCCTCATGCTAACGCCCGTTTACGGAGCTGCGGCGATGTGCTTTAGCTCGGTCACGGTCGTGTTAAATTCGATCAGATTACGATTTAAGCAAATCTAAAATTTAGCCTAAATTTTGTAAAATCCCGCAAAAAACAAAAAGGGAAAAGATGAATTTAGGTAAATTTTACGCCGTGATCGCAAGGATATTTGCGTTAAATTTCGCTTTGCCGCCGAGTGCAAAGCTTTTTAGCGAGCTAAATAAAAATCCAAAATGGATAATAACAAACGATAGCGAAGCAAATGCCAAAGGGCGCGCGCTATACGAGGAGTCGATAAAAACTGAAAGCACCCTAGAGATCGCAAAGGACTTCGCAAATTTGAAAAAATATTTTAACGCGGAGTTTTTTTTCGAGGGCGACAAGGCGCGCCTTGAAGGCTTTTATAAAAAGTGCAAATTTAGCCCAAATTTAAACGTCAGTGCGCTTGATAGCCTAACTAACGAACTTTCGTTTTTCTCCTCCGTCGTCGAGCTAAAACAAGACGAACAGACGAAGGAAATTTTAGGCGTTTTGCTAAGCTCCTATCTGCTACCGTACGCCAAAAAGCTAGCTCCCGTCCTGCAAAATGAGGCAGGAAGCAAATTTTACTGCGCGATGGGCTATCTTTTCGAGGATTTTGCGAGCGGTATCGAAAATACGCTAAAAGTCAAAGTCGTACCTAGATGAGTTGGTGGAACGATTTTTATATAAATTTCGATCCGGTCGCGTTTGAGCTGTTTGGCATCAAGGTGCACTGGTATGGGATAATGTACGTCCTGGCGCTACTCGTGGCGCTCGGCGTGGCTAAATTTATCGTCAAGCGCGATAATATGCAAATTTCAAATTCGCTGCTTGATAACTATTTCTTTTGGGTGGAAATCGGCGTGATACTGGGCGCAAGGCTGGGCTACATCGTCATTTACGATCCAAATACCGCTTATTATCTCACTCACCCTTGGCAGATTTTTAACCCCTTTCACAACGGCGAATTCGTCGGTATCCGCGGCATGAGCTATCACGGCGCTGTGGTCGGGTTTTTGATAGCGACATGGGCCTTTTGCCGTAAATTTAAGCAAAATTTGTGGCAGCTTTTGGACCTCGTCGCGCTTAGTATTCCGCTTGGATATTTTTTCGGTCGCATAGGAAATTTTTTAAATCAAGAGCTTTTCGGTCGTATCACGGACGTCTCATGGGCGATCAACGTCGCGGGACAGATGCGCCATCCATCGCAAATTTATGAAGCCATTTTAGAAGGGCTTGCGGTTTTTGCTATCCTTTTTGTTTATAGAAAATTTAAAAAATTTGACGGCGAACTCATCGCTCTTTATGCCATACTTTATACCTTTGCAAGATTTGTCTGCGAGTTCTTTAGGGAGCCTGATTTCGGTATCGGCTTTGTATTTTTAAATTTATCTATGGGGCAGATACTATCCTTTTTAATGTTTGCGTGCGGCATTTTCCTTTATATTATCTTAAATAAAAAATATACAAAATTTTAAAAGGTTTTTAAAGTAATTTACGATACTATTACGCCGTTTTTATAGTGTCGTAATTTAATTTTCTTTTAAGTTATGATAATTTATTTCAATTTTATAGGAGGGCTCATGAGTGGGCTAATCGAGGGCTTCTTAGGTAGGCAAGCGGATACGAAAAAAAGTCGTACTCCTGCCGTTTGGGACAGATGGCAAAGTATAACGGGACTGATTTTGGCCTGTTTTATTTTGTGTCACATGGTATTTACCTCTACCATTTTATTCGGCAAGGGCGCATTTAACGCCGTTGTAGGTTTTGCGGAGGCTAAATTTTTATTCGGCGAGGCTACGTGGTGGATCACTAACGTTATCGCTGCGGTAATATTTGCCGTTTTTATCGCTCACGCGTTTTTAGCGATGAGGAAATTCCCTGCAAACTACAGACAATACATTATGTTTAAAGGTCATAAAGACCGTATGAAACACCTTGATACTACGCTTTGGTGGTTTCAGTTTTTAACCGGTTTTGCTCTATTTTTCGCAGCCAGCACGCACCTAGTCGATATAATATTTGGCGGACACATCACTGCCGATAAATCAGCGGCTGCATTTCATCAACTAGAAATTTTCTACTTCGCTTTACTTGTATTTATGGTTGTTCACGCCGGCGTGGGAATGTACCGCCTATACATAAAATGGATAAGCATCGACGGAGTAAACAAACAAGAGATGTTCGCAAAAAGAAATAAAGCCAAAACTGCGATATTTGCGGTTTTTGGAGTGCTCGCGGTCATCGCGCTGATCGCTGATTTCGTGTGGATCAGTCTTTAGAAAAAGGAGCTTTAAAAAATGAACGTAAAATATTATGACGCATTAGTTATCGGAGGCGGTCTAGCGGGGCTTCGAGCTGCCGTTGCCGCTGGAGAAAGGGGGCTAAGTACGGTAGTTTTAAGCCTAATCCCAGTTAAGCGCTCGCACTCTGCAGCTGCGCAAGGCGGCATGCAAGCCTCTTTGGGAAATTCAAAAATGAGCGAAGGCGACAACGAGGATGTGCATTTTGCCGACACGGTAAAAGGTAGCGACTGGGGCTGTGATCAGCAAGTTGCACGTATGTTTTGTCAAACTGCGCCTAAGGCGATCCGCGAGCTAGCCGCTTGGGGCGTGCCTTGGACTCGTATAACAAAAGGCGAAAGAAGCGCTATCATCAACGCTCAAAAAACGACTATCGTAGAAAAAGAAGAGGTCCATGGACTTATTCACAGCCGTGACTTTGGCGGTACAAAAAAATGGAGAACCTGCTTTACGGCGGATGCTACGGGTCACACGATGCTTTTTGCCGTAGCAAACGAAGCTCTAAAACATAACGTCGAAATCCACGATAGAAAAGAAGCTATCGCATTAATCCACGCAAATAACCGCTGTTACGGTGCGATCGTTCGCGATCTGGTTAACGGCGAGATCACGGCGTACGTCGCAAAAGGCACGCTAATCGCTACGGGCGGCTACGGAAGGGTTTATAAACACACTACAAACGCCGTAGTTTGCGAGGGTATCGGCGCTGCTATTGCTCTTGAGACGGGCGTTGCACAACTGGGAAATATGGAAGCGGTGCAGTTTCACCCGACTCCGATCGTTCCATCTGGCATTCTTTTAACAGAAGGCTGCCGCGGCGACGGCGGAATTTTACGCGACGTGGACGGATATCGCTTTATGCCTGACTACGAACCTGAGAAAAAAGAACTAGCTAGCCGCGACGTCGTAAGCCGCCGCATCATGGAGCACATCCGCGCAGGTAAAGGTGTGCCTAGCCCATACGGATATCACGTTTGGCTAGATATCTCAATCCTAGGACGCGAGCACATCGAGAAAAACTTGCGCGACGTTCAAGAAATTTGCGAAATCTTTAACGGCATCGATCCTGCCGATACCGAAGTATATACCGACGAGAACGGACGTCAGCGCGGTAAAGGCTGGGCGCCGATCCTACCTATGCAGCACTACTCTATGGGCGGCATCAAAACTAAGCCTACAGGCGAGAGTCCGACGCTAGCGGGTTTATTTAGTGCTGGCGAGGCTGCATGCTGGGATATGCACGGATTTAACCGTCTAGGCGGCAACTCCGTTTCAGAAACTGTCGTCGCGGGCATGATCGTGGGAGATTATTTTGCCGACTACTGCGGTAAACACGAGATCGAGATAAATACTAACGACATCGAAAAATTCGTTAAAAAAGAGGAAGACTACCTAAAGAGCCTTGTCGAAAAAGAGGGTAAATTTAACGTATTTGAGATCAAAAACAAGATGAAAGATATCATGTGGGAACACGTGGCGATCTTTAGAACCGGCGAAGGTCTTGCCGTGGCCGTAAAAGAGCTAGAAGAGCTTTATAGGCAATCTTTAGACGTTAAAGTCGCAAACAAGGCGCTATTTGGCAACCCTGAGCTTGAGGAAGCATACCGCGTACCAAAGATGCTAAAACTAGCCCTTTGTATTGCAAAAGGCGCGCTTGATCGCACCGAGAGCCGCGGAGCTCACTGCCGCGAGGACTATCCGAAACGCGACGACCTAAACTGGCTAAACAGAACTCTAACTAGCTGGAAAGAGGGCGATACGCTACCGACTATCGTGTATGAGCCGCTTGATATTATGAAAATGGAAATTCCGCCGGCATTTCGCGGATACGGAGCTAAGGGTAACATTATCGAGCACCCGGACAGCGCCGTACGCCAAGCGCAAGTCGATGAGATCCGCGCTAAAATGGAAGCCGAAGGCAAAGGCAGATACGAGATCCAAGAAGCGCTAATGCACTATGATCTTCAGCCTAAATATAAAGCACCAAACGAAAGAGCAGGAATAGGATATGAGTAGAAAAATAACCATAAAAGCATTCAAATATAATCCGTTAAGCAAAATTTCAAAGCCGCATTTCGCGACCTACGAGCTAGAAGAAACCGACGGCATGACGCTTTTTATAGCGTTAAATCAAATTCGCGAGAAATTTGACCCGGATCTTAGCTTTGACTTCGTTTGCCGCGCCGGTATCTGCGGAAGCTGCGGTATGCTAGTTAACGGTACGCCAAAGCTAGCTTGCCGTACGCTAACCAAAGACTATCCAGGCGGCGTGATCGAGCTTATGCCTTTGCCGGTGTTTAAGCTACTAAAAGACCTAAGCGTAGACACGGGCAACTGGATGAACGCGATGAGTAAGCGCGTGGAGAGCTGGATACACACCGACCACGAGACCGATATCTCTAAGCTTGAGGAAAAAGTCGAGCCTGAAGTCGCACAAGAGGTGTTCGAGCTTGATCGCTGCATCGAGTGCGGTATCTGTGTAGCTGCGTGCGGTACGGCTATTATGAGGCCTGATTTCATCGGTGCTGTTGGACTTAACCGCGTAGCTAGATTTAAAATCGACGCACTAGATAAACGAACCGACGAGGACTTTTATGAGCTTATCGGCGATGATGACGGCGTGTTTGGCTGTATGAC